>PCYG01000027.1:7935-22610 GCA_002763025.1 Candidatus Woesearchaeota archaeon CG10_big_fil_rev_8_21_14_0_10_32_24
TTGGGCAGTAAGCCTATGTGCAAGAACTGTATCTGATTGTGTCATTACATCTGTATGAATTTTTGCAGGTTGTTGTGTAGCCAAAATTAAACTTATACCTGGCTGACGTCCTTCACGAAGAATGGTAATCAAGGCATCCGATGCGGCCGTTTTTCCATCATGAGGAAGAAGTTCATGTGCTTCATCTATCGCTAACCACACTAAAGGTTCAGTCATTTTTTCTTCAGTTTCCTTAGAAAAATAATGCATGGCAGCATCAACTGATTTGAATTCTTCTGTTTTTCGTGCAAGCATTCTTTGATTGAATAATGTACGACTAATTAAACCTACAACTAACGCTTTAATTTCCCACCCAGAAGGCATCGTTGCATAGGGAGAAACATCTAAAACAGTTACTTGACCACCTGCAACAATATCTTTCAAAGCAGTTCCTTCTTTAGAAAAAATACCCCATCCTTTTGCTTTTTCAAATTGATTTTCAACAATATTTCGTACGACTTTTTCAGATTCTTTGTCTTCTTTAATAAGAGAGATTAATTCGTCTATGCCATAAGATTCATTTTTTTCCTTTAAGGATTGCACTACCTTTGCAATCAAAACACCCTCAGTGGTGTTTAATGAAATATCAAATGCACGGCTCCAATCTAAGGGATCAACATCAATAGGTCTTATTGAAAAAGGAAAATCAGTAGGAATACCTTGATCTTTATATTTATTAAAAAAACCAGAAGGTGTATAAATTTTTACATCTAAAGATTTAGGTTCAAATCCCCATTCTCTAACTAAATCTGAATCTTGAAGATTAGGATATTTCATAGTCCAATAAATTCCCATAGTATCTAATAACACAATAGAAAGATTTTGCCTTATTTCTTCGGGTAAATCAGCTAAACCTTCAGCAATAGACCCCATAGTATAGGAATTATGAACAATAATATCATTAGCAACAAAATTGTGAGTCTCAGGAACTGTAATATCATAAACAATTTCCTTTCCTTCAATTTCTTTTATTGCAATAATTTCATCCCAAAAGATATCGGAATTGGCAAACTTAGATAATAAATCGGATTCATCAGCTAAAGCTATTTGTAATAATTTTTGTCGTGAAGGGGAATAGTTCACACTTTCACGCATTGCCTTAGGATGAGCATAACCCATCTTCCTTCCAATTGCTGCCCAATTATCTGGTTTATACATCCCCCAAATTTCTTTAGGAACAGTATCAACATTGGGATTTCTAATTATTTTCACTGATTCTTTCAAGGCGGTAGTAGAACGTTCTTCTTTCTTACCAAAAAAACCAATCTCTTGAAGATAGGTATTGACATTTTCACCATAAATTTCTAATTCATTTGATTCAAATGTTTCTCCAATAGTTTTCTTTCTAATTCTTCCAACAATACCAAATCGTAATAATAGATGTTGAACTTGTGAAATTAATAAATTGGAAGAAGAACAATAACTTACAAACCAATGATTACCTTTTTTGTAAATAGTTCCATCACATGAAAACAACCGATTTAAGAATAAACTGATTTGATGCTTCGGCATTGTAAAAATACAATCAGGAACAAATTTTGTAAGAGATCTTGTTCCGTAAAGATTTAATTTCTCTAACCAGTTACGTATTGATGAATGATCCCATTTTGGATTATTAATAAATTGTCCATTCTTATTTCTTAAACTTTGCTTTTTCATAACTTTTTTGATTTGGGAAACTCTGAAACAAGAATCATCACTATGTCGCTCAATCCTTAAATTATCATCAAAATCATAAACTGCCTGCTTAAAATCATTTATAATCTTTTGATCTTTGTTAGAAAACAAAACGAATTTATTCCCTAAATGCCCTTCAGTTATAAGATAAGCTAAAAGTTTAACTTTAGATTCTCTTATCTTTTCATCACCAAAGGATTCTAATTTACGAGGAGTTGCAATCCTAGACCCCACATTTAACTTTTCTACTGGAGACCATCCCTTAACTGTAAGGAGGGGATGTTCTGGAGTTAATTTGATTGTTTTTCCAGTTCTAAATTTAATTTCAAAAATTCTATTTACTTCCCTATTATAAAAACAAGATTTTTGACCTTCTTGTATTTTATAATCATTATTTAAGGTATAAATATTTTGAGTTTTATTTTCTAAATCCTTAATTTTAACCAAAGAACCATCATTAAGAGTGATTAAAGTATCCCCCTGAAGGCATTTTCCCGATCCACGTTTACCAACAATAAAAACAACATGTGCGCCTGCAACATCCATATACACGGGGTTAGAAAGAGATGTAGTTTGACCCATTTTAACATATTGTTTGCCAATTAAAACGGTTCCTTCTTTCCCATATTTATCCACATCTTTTTTACTTCTACCAATAATAACATCAAACACCATTCAATGTATAAAGAAGGAATATGTAATAAAGGTTACGGAAAGAGAAAAATATGTTTAATGTAAATTAATTAAAAACAAATCACAGAAAGCATTCAAGTATAATACCCAAAATTAATAATTAAAGTACAACAGAAATTAATCTCACAAGAATCAAAGTGTAACTTAGTCGCCCTTTTTGAGTAGTAATTTAACACAAGATTTAAATACGCCCCCTATTTTAATAACTTTATGATTTCACAATGGCACAGATTTTCACAAGAACAATTAATTGAAGAAGCCTATAAAAGATCAGCACAAGTATTTTCAGCAGAAGATAATTATGATGATCTCTTTGAACCTCATGGGATTTCAAAATATTTTTTCTTTTCAGGAGTTTATTATTTTAAACATGAAACAATAACCCCAGATTTGATTGCACGTATGAGTAATGGTGCATCACTCTTAACTGTCGGCTCAGGTGATGGTCATTTAGAACGCTTACTTTGTCATGGGTTTAATATTTCACAACAACAAATTCACACCAGTGACATAAATATTCATCCACGTATAAAAGAAGAAGGATTTCCCCATTATGAGTTTGATATGACAAAACCATGGCCAATAAACAATTTATTTGATTATATTATTTTTCCAGAATCATTGGGAGTGGCAACAATGACAGGTGAAGAATGTACATCATTTCGGTTCTTAGATGATTTAAAAAAAATAGAAAAAGGGATATTTGCGGAAAATGTTGAATCCCGTGATGTAGAATTTTTTTTAGATGTAATAACAAGAGATGCTCCCGAAACAGTACGTAAATATGAAATTATAGAACAAGCTCTAAATCATGTAAACCCACAAGGTGAAATTCGAGTGAAATGGGGATTAGATAATCTGCAACAGAGAGCTTATGTCATGGCTAAATTAAAACGTGATTATTGCGTAAATTTTTTTTCAAATTTGAACAATTTTATTGTAAAAAAAGAAAATTAAAAATTAAATTACTACACGCATTTGGGAATTACCCTTAAAATTATTAATTTGAAAAAAAGAAAAAATAAGAACAAAAATTAAATTTAAAGTTTATCTTCAGTTAAAACATTAACTTTACTGGATTTAACTTTACTACTGGTGCCAACAATATGACTAATGTCAACTTTATCAGCTAATTGTGCTAAGTCATCGTTTACTTCACCATCTAAAGCTAAGGCATATACACCGCCACTTAAACTTTTTAAAGTTGCATTAAGTTCACTTAAAGGCACATTTCCAAGTACTTTCATTCCAGAATCAAAGATTCGTGCTCCACGAGTTCCAAATAAATCTTCCATGGCATCTTTCAAAATTTTTCCTTCTGAATTTACTAATTGTTTTCCAGAACCTCTTAGAGGTAAAGGCCGTTTAGCATTAAATGGTTGTGGGTTAGCTCTTGGAGGAGGCAAACGTCCATTTTGCGGAGGTCTTGGTTGAGCTTGTTGTGATTGAGGTGGCATTGAAGGCAACCTTTGATTCTTAAATTGCCTGTTTGGCCGAGGTTCTTCTTTTAAAGAACCGTCATCATTCACACCTAAATCAAGTTTACCTTGTTCAGCAGTTATTTTTCCACGTAAGGCTTTATGAATTTCCTTCTTGGTAAGTTCTTCAACTTCTTTTCCATCAGGCGCTTTACAAATGAAATCAATTTCGGCTACACCTAAAAGTTCACGAATAATTAAATCCCCACCACGATCTCCATCAACAAATACTGTTGTGGTCTTTTGTTTGGTTAATTCTTTAATTGTTTCAGGACAAGAAGTACCATTTAAGGTAATGACATTTTTAAATCCATGTTTTAATAAAACAAGAACATCTGCTCTTCCTTCAACAACAATGATTTCTTCACTATCATCAATCATTGGACCCGCTGCTAATTTTTCTGCACCATATTCAACCATTTCCATTTGACGCACGGATTGAGATACTTCATCAGCCAACTCTTGAGAATCTGGGAAAGAAGTATCTGTTAAGTTTTGTAATAATTCCTTCGCTCTGCTAATCACAAATTGTCGTTTACTGGTACGAACATCTTCAATTTTCTTAACAAGAACATGTGCATTACAAGGACCAATTCTTTGAATAATCTCTAATGCTGCTGCAATGATTGCAGTTTCTGTTTTATCAAGAGAACTAGGAATAATAATTTCTCCTTTTGTTTTCCCGCTAACTGTACTTACATTAACTTCGATCCGGCCAATACGACCGCTTCGTTGTAATTCACGTAATTCTAAATCGTTTCCTAACAAACCTTCTGTTTGTCCGAAAATTGCACCAATAACATCAGGTCTGTCAACCACACCAGAAATGTTAATGTCTGCTGTTACTATATATTTTGCCGCTACAGGGCTAATTTTTGCCATTTTTATGTCTCCAAGAAAGAATAGCTTTTAGTAAAGGCTTCACCCTAAATGTAAGCTAATGTAATGATCGTGATCAACGTTTTATAACGTTATGAGCATACTCTTCCTTTATGTTGTAGAAAAATAGATTACCAATTTACCGTTCTTTCAATGAATGTAAATGATTATGATAGGAACCTATTTTTCAGGTTTTTGTCTTTAATGATTATGAAGCCCGAGTCACTAACCCCTGAATTCATCGCTTGGTTTTACCGTAGACTCCCCCAGGTACTCTCGCGACGGGCTATAAGAATAAATTGTAGGGTCTAGTATATAAATCTTATGCTAAAAAATTGGATTGTGCAAAAACATATCAATTATTGCCTTTTTTTCAAAAAATAAAATGAAAATTATCCTTATTCAAGATATCTAGGTTTAGAAAATTAATTATATAAAAACCCCAGTAAACTAACATCAAATGCTAGCTTACTGAGGAAAAGAGGTGGTTTTGAGGTGTAGCTTTCTTTTTTATTAGATTCTTTATAAATGTTTCGCTCTTTTTGTAACTTTTTAGTAAGAACATTGTATGGTTCTACAATTTATAAAAATAAACACAAATTCTAATTTATCAAAGAATAATGAGGTCTAAACAAACCACATAAATCAGATTAAAATTAAATCATTATAATAAACACCCAAACCTACTTAAACAGAAAGAAAATAAATGTTAATATGGTAACTTTAAAATCTCAAGAACGCTTTAGAACAGATAAAGGCGTATTTGATGCACACACAAATAAAACACTTTTTGATCTTCAAAAAAAGGGCATATTTGATAAATTGGATATCCCCCTTCCTGTTGGAAAAGAAAGTAACGTGTTTATTGCATTAAAAGATGGAAAAAGGCTTATAGTAAAAATTTATCGGATGCAAAATTGTGATTTTAATAAAATGTTTGATTATATCCGTAAAGACCCACGTTATGAATTTATGAAAAAACATAAAAGACAAATAATTTTAGCATGGACCCAGCGGGAATACAAAAATCTCATGAGAGCTGAAAAAACAAAAATCAAAACACCAAAAGCTATTGCATGGAAAAATCATATTGTAATTGAAGAATACATTGGTGATGAAAACCCCGCCCCCCCATTGAAAGATAAATATCCTGAAGATCCTGAAAAATTCTTCAAAACAACAGTCAACCAAATTAAAAAATTGTATAAATCAGGTTTGATCCATGGTGATCTTTCATCATTTAACATACTCAATTTTAATGACGAGCCATATTTTATTGATTACTCTCAAGCAACTTTAACAAGAACACCTAATTCAATGGAACTGTTAGAACGAGACATAGGAAATGTGTGTCATTTTTTTAGAAAATTAGGGATAAATGCAAATTATGAAGAAACACTTAAAAAGGTAGTAGGAAAAAAGTAGTTATCAATGACAAATACGGAAACAGAATTCACGTACGAAATTAGAATTCCCGAAGAACGGGTAGCAGTATTAATTGGAACAGAAGGTGCTACTAAAAAATTAATTGAAGAACAAACAGGTTGTCAATTAGACATTTCAAAGGAAGGAGATGTAACAATCACAGGCGAAGATGGAATGCAACTTTATTCTACAAAAGATATCGTGAAAGCAATTGGGAGGGGATTTAATCCTAGAATCGCGTTATTATTATTAAAAACGGATTATGCATTTGAATTAATTAACATGACGGATGTTACAAGTAAAAGTAAAAATGATTTATTACGATTAAAGGGCCGTGTCATTGGGAAAGGTGGAAAATCTCGTGAAGAAATTGAACGATTAACTGATACAAATATTGTGGTTTATGGAAAAACTGTAGGAATTATTGGTGAAGTCTCCCAAGCTACAATTGCACGTCAAGCTGTTGCAATGCTACTTAAGGGAAGTATGCATAAAACAGTATATCATTATTTAGAACGAAAGAAAAAAGAGATGTTATTCGGATAATTTTTTATTTTATACAACCTCAAGAATTATATATTTTGATGATTCTCAAAAGAATATTTGTACTGCAAAAAAGGTAGGTTTACATGCTGAATTATACCAAAATCTAACTATACTGAAATTCCTTAATTACCGAATAGAATTTCATATATAGTTCGCTTAAACGATGTTAATATTGTTCGCTTTTAATGGAAACTCACTATAAAACAAAACAAAAAATAAGTTCACTTTTTTAATAATTACTACCACAACACTTATAAATTCCCATTTAAATTCCAAAACGCATGACTACAAAAACAGCGGAAGAATTGGCAAAAAACCAAAGAGAAATCTCTATCGCTGAATTTTTTGAAAAAAATAGGCATCTTTTAGGGTTTGATAATCCCCGACGTTCTCTTCTAACTGCAATCAAAGAAGCAGTAGATAATGCATTAGATGCATGTGAAGAAGCAAGAATTCTTCCAGAACTTCAAGTAGAATTAATTCAATTATCTGAAACAAGGTTTCGTGTCATCATTGAAGATAATGGTCCCGGAATTATTAAAGCACAAATACCAAAGATTTTTGCAAAATTATTATATGGTTCAAAATTTCATAAATTATCTGCAACAAGAGGTCAGCAAGGAATTGGAATTTCTGCAGCTGTATTATTTGGACAATTAACAACGGGGAAACCGGCTTCCATTACTTCTAAAACAGAAAAAGGTAAACTCGCACAATTTGTAAAATTAAAAATTGACACAGCTACAAATAATCCTGTACTTTCTGATGAAAGCGAAATTGCATGGGAAGAAAAGGAACATGGCACACGTATTGAAATTGATATGGAAGCTGCATATCTTAAAGGTAGACAAAGTGTAGATGAATATATTAAACAAACTGCAATTGTAAATCCACATTGTACGATTATTTACACAGATCCAAGTGCAAATCAAATTATTTTTCCACGTGCAACCGAAGTTCTTCCACCAGAAGCAAAAGAAATTAAACCACATCCTTATGGAATTGAACTTGGACGTCTTATCAAAATGCTTGAAATTACGGTAGCAAAAACGTTACAACAATTCTTAATGATTGAATTTGTAAGAGTAAGTGCAAATGTAGCAAAAGAAATTTGTGGAAATTCAGCATTATTACCACATACAAAACCAAAAAAAATCACACGTGACTCAGCTGAAAATTTGTATACAGGGATTCAAAAAACAAAAATTATGGCACCACCCACAGATTGTATTTCTCCAATTAGTGCCGATTTATTAGAACGTGGATTACGAAAAGAAATCAATGCAGAATTTTATTGTTCAACAACTAGGCCTGCTGCAGTATATAGAGGAAATCCTTTTGTGGTTGAAGCAGCATTAGCATTTGGTGGAGAACAGCCAGGTGATAAAACTGTAAGAGTGATGCGTTTTGCAAATCGTGTGCCTTTATTATATCAACAAGGTGCTTGTGGGATTACAAAAGCTATTCAAACTACTGCATGGAAATCTTATGGATTACAACAAAGTCGTTCCGCATTACCCGTAGGTCCTTGTACAATTGTATTACATGTTACCTCTGTCTGGGTACCTTTCACATCTGAAGAGAAATCTGCTCTTGCCCACTATGATGAATTAATGAAAGAAATGCGACTTGCATTACAAGAATGTGGGCGGAAATTAGCATTATTTGTCAATAAAAAAAAACGAATAAAGGAAGAAGCTAAAAAAAGAGGTTATATCGAAAAATATATTCCTCATGTTGCTGAAGGTTTAAAAGAGATTATGGGTTTTGATGAAATTACAAAGAAACAAATTGAAGATAATCTTACGGAGATTCTCGAACACACACGTGGAGAATTAGAAGAAATTACAATTGATAATCCTGAATATGACCCTGAATTTGCAGCAATCGGACGTAAAGAAGATAACGAATATGACGAGAACGATGACGATGATGACGATTTTCCAAAAGAAAAAAGAAGTAATAAAAACTCCGAATCTACAAAAAAAACTACAGAAAAACAAACAAGATTAAAATAAACATGACAACTAAAGAAAAAGAAAATAAAGTTGAACAAAAAATTAAAAAGATTGCACAAGAAGTTTTTGATGCAATTAAACTTAAAGAAAAACCCGAATTAGAATCACCTATTCGTTCCCTAAATAATGTTTCCTATAATGAACAAGAAGGATTCTTTAAAATGTTAGGAAAAACAAAAGTAAGAACCCTTACGGCATCTACAATTAAAACATTTGCACAAACCCTGAGGATGATGGCCTTATCTAAAGAGTTAATTAAAGCTAATGATATCGCAACAAAAAGAGAGGCATATTATGTAAGTAAAAACTGGGGCGATGCACGATTTAATGAACAACCAGAATCAGATTCCGTGATGGATGATATTGAAGCAATGATGATGGTCAACAGAGAACAAATTGGATTTATTCCTGAAGAAAAAGGCGGTGCAGTTGCAGGAGAATTGACAGTTATAGATCAAGATGATGAAGGAAAGGATTTATTGATTGATTGTACAAAATTTGGGGCAGGTGCATATTCTGTCCCTTCCTCTGTAGAACATTTAAAATTTAAAACTAAAGCAAAATTTATATTAGCAATTGAAACATCAGGTATGTTTGAACGTTTAAACAAACATAAATATTGGAAAAAAGCAAACTGTGTCTTAATTGCAATGGGAGGAGTTCCAACGCGGGCATGTCGAAGATTTATTAGAAAACTTGCTGATGAACACAAACTTCCGGTGTACGTATTTTGTGATGGTGATTTTTATGGATATTTTAACATTCACAGAACTCTGAAAGTAGGATCTGGAAATGCTGCTCACATTAACGAATTCTTCTGTGTACCTCAAGCGACATATATTGGAATTACACCCGACGATATTACAGATTATAAATTACCCACACATCCATTAAAAGATGTAGATATTAAACGTGCAAGAGACGCATTAAAAAATGATCCATTCGTAAAACATCACAAAGAATGGCAAAAGGCAACTGAAGTCCAAATTAAATTGAAAGCAAGAGCAGAACAGCAAGCATTGGCAAAACATGGGTTAAATTTTGTAATTGATGAATATTTACCTCAAAAATTAAAAAATCCAAAGAAGTGGTTGCCATGAAATCTAAATTATTCATTTTATCAATCATTCTTTTAGCATTACTCTTCATTGCAGGATGTAATGGAGAAAAACAAAGCGAGGTTACAACTATGAAAACAGCAACATTTGATACAACATTAGGTACATTTAAACTTGAATTATTTACAGATTCAATGCCAATTACAACAAAAAACTTTATTGATTTAGCAGAAAAAGGATTCTATGATGGTACACGATTTCATAGAGTAATACCAGAATTCATGGTACAAGGTGGAGACCCATTAAGTAAAGAGAAATCTAAAATTTCAATGTGGGGCACAGGCGGACCAGGATACAAAATTAAAGATGAATTTACATCCAAGAATAAAAATAATCGTGGTACCATTTCCATGGCTAATGCGGGACCAAACACAGGTGGATCACAATTTTTCATTAACGTTGTAAACAACAATTTCTTGGATGGCAAACATCCTGTCTTTGGAAAAGTGCTAGAAGGGATGGATATTGTAGACTTAATTGTAAACGTTCCAACAGCAAGCCAAGATAGACCAAAAGAAGACGTTGTTGTGAATAAGGTTACAATTAAATAATTGATTATTTTTTCTTATAATTCAAAAACAATACTAACTACAGAAATAGAAGTATTAGATTAAAGTAATACTTTAGCAAAATGAAGCAGAGATAGCACCAATTTATGAACGTTTATCGACTTTAACATTTCTTTGCGGGTGGGGGAAGCCCCTTACGGGGGGTCTTACACATATAATTGATTTAAATGAAAGTATGTCTAAAGGATATCTTTTTCAAACGTCTATTGAAGATGAATTAAAAAAAATAAATGTAGAGGGGATTAGAAGAAGACTTTCCTTAGAACTACTCGAACCAATAGATGAATTAGGAACAAAAATTACAAGAATTAGTCTAACCATAAAAGAATGTTATAATTGTAACTTATTACAAATTCATTCAGCCATTATTATTTATGCTTATGTAAAATGGCTTATTACTTCATCTTCAAAATAATGATTAAAATTATGTTTGAATAAATTTTAAGGAACATATTTTTTAAATAAAATATTCATTTCTTTATTTATATTTTTTAAAGGATTGATATTAACTCCATTCTTTTTAAGATGGTCCAACATTGTCATAATGTAAGCATGTGTTTCGTCTAACCACACATCATGATGATAACCTTTTGTTTGAGCAAAATGATGATTTATTGCTTCTCTACTTTGTTTATCAATTTGGTAAATTAATCTTAACATGTCTTTTCTATATTCTTTATTTGTAAAAAAAAGACCGTGGGCGATTTCATGTTGAATTGTATCCTTTGTATGATTTCCATATGTCCCAATCACATAAAACTTTTTCTTTTCTTTCAATGGGAGTACTGTCAATAAAGCCGTTTCTTCTGGCGACAAAGGGTCAAATTTGCCTTTTTGAAATGGCTTAAAAACATAAGAAGGCACATTATATCCAGCCCAATCTTGATAGTAAGTAAATCTTCCAGTCTTCTTCGCATCTGGTGAATGAGTAATATACCAACGTTTAAATGAGGCCATAGAAAAATACTTGCCTTTGAAAAAGGGAGATTCAAAATGTTGTTGAAAACGACAAAATGTTTTAGACAAATTATTTTGACTTTTAAAACGAACATGATAGATCTGTTCGTGAACTTTTTGAATAATCATATTCTTAGAACATATTAAGACTATTTAAAAATTATGGCTAAAACGGAAGAAGAAACGTAATACTTTAGTGTTCTGAAGCAGAGAAAGTACCAATTTATGAACGTTTATCGACTCTAACATTTCTTTGCGGGTGGGGGAAGCCCCTTACGGGGTGCTCGCAGTGCAATCCCACCAGCAGAAAAGTGAGTCGGTACTATCTCTGCTTCATTTTGCTAAAGTATTACGAATAAACATTTTATTTTTTAACTCCAATAATCATTTCCTTATAAGAACTCAATTCCACAGGAACGTCTATTCGCTGTAAATCTAATTTCTGAAATCCAGAATCACTAATTAATACACCCCCTTCATTCAATGCAGACAATACTTTATCTTCATATCTAGAATCGGAATCCTTCATGATTCGAAATGCTTTCTCAAAGTAAATATCGTGCTTAGGTAATTCTGTGTGAAAAACATTTTTCTCTTCATAAATTAAATGAATCAAAATACCATTCCAACAAAAAGAACCGTCTTTTGTAATTGAAACACCCAATGAATCAAGAATACCATAAACTAAACCTTTACAATTATTGATGTCCATAAAATGAAATGTAATTTCTTCTACTTTTGGGAACAAATATTCTACATAAAGACAAGGAAAAATGATATCTGCACCAGATCCCGGATAAAATAAGATAGGATTATGAGTGGTAGATAATTTTTCTAAAGCCTTCAACAAGGAAATCTTCTCAAAATCGTCATCGAACATGTGATTTTGAAGATAATTTTGATCTATTTGATGATCTTTATCTAAATCTTTGAATATTACTTCTTTTGGAATATCTGCAATCAAATTTGCCATAAACCTAACTTATATACGAAATATTTAAAAGTTGTCTGTTGATTTAATGTAATTGTGGGCCTATAGCCTAGCCTGGATACCGGTAAATCTCAATTTAACTCGCCAGGTAAGGTAAATAGGGCGACAGCCTTCTACATATTATGTGGAGAGAGCTGTAGACCGAGGGTTCGAATCCCTCTAGGCCCGCTTTCATTATTATCATGCGTCCGTGGCCAAGCGGTTAAGGCAGTCCCCTGCAGAGGGACGGGTCGGGGGTTCAAATCCCTCCGGGCGCTTCACTTTTAAAATGAGGATTTTAACAGAATCTTATTTTTTGATTGAAGATTATGAGACATAAAAATAATGTCAAAATTACCTTCTTCAGCAAACTTCACTGGATGGAGAGCATGCGATGCAGAAATATATTTTTTAACAAAATCTTTTTCCATTTTTTTAAATTTACTCACAGATTCTAATTTAGTGTCATGTTTAGCTTTCTTAAAAGAATAATTCACCAATTCCGTACAAAAAAAATTATTTGCTTTTCCAGAAAAATCAAAATCGTAAGGTTTGCCTATTTGTTTTTTCGCAATCTCAATTGCAGCCTTAATTTTTTTCTTTCTATCTTTTGTTTTTTTAGGAATACGCATAATTAACAAAGTATCATAAGTTGTAAAAAGATGATGAAATGTTGTATACCTAACTCCTTCTTGTACAGCTTCAATAAATCTTTTTCTACCAGCATAAATTGTAGCATGAGTAAAAGGCCCACGAATGATAAGCGAAGAAACTTTTTTAAGGTCACCTAAAAGAACAACATCTCCTTTTCTTAAAATAAAACGAGCTTTGATGGTATCTTTATGGCTCAAAAGATTTTTTCTTGGATGAATAATAATCCCTGTAATTATAAAACCGATATTAGCCAAAATCTTCTTATGAAAGGGATAATTTTTAGGAAAATTCGTAATCAAATGAAACTGTTTTATTTTTTCAAACATAAGAAAAAGAATATTCGTGGATTTATATATCTATTTGTTGAATGAATTCCCTGTTTTAAATCCAACATCCCCTTTTTCTTTCAATTTTTGACATAATGCAACTGCATCTCGCACATCTTCATAGAAATCATATAATGGAATCAATTCCCCCTCTGCTTTTCTGATCTTTGTCTGTTTCAAACAAGAACAACATCTCAGAACTGCTGTGAACATATCATTAATTTGAATTGTTTGCAACGTATTACACTTCGGACAATTAGCTACGGTAAATACCATTTATCAGAAAAATAACGTAAACATATATAAAACCATTTTGTATTTTAACCCATATGAAGAAAGGAATCTCATCTCTGGAACTTGCAGCACTTGTGAATGAACTCCAATTTCTTGTGAAAGGAAAGGTCAGCCAGATTTATCACAAAGACCAAGAAGTAATGTTCCAATTACATGCAGTAGGAGAAGGAAAACGGCTTCTAAAGATTATTCCGGGAAAATATCTAAGCTTAACAACTGAAAAGGAATCAGCATTACGTCCTTCTGGATTTTGTATGCAACTTCGGAAATATCTTAGCAATGCATTCATCAAAAGTATTTCACAGAAAGATGCAGAACGAATTGTTGTATTTGAATTTGATAAAAAAGAACCATATTACATGATTATAGAATTGTTCAGTAAAGGAAATATTGTCTTAACAGATGAAAATTACAACATCATTTCTGTCTTTGTCTGGCAAAAATGGAAAGATAGAACCGTTAAACCTAAAGAAATTTATAAGTTTCCAGCACCTGGGGTTAATTGGAAAACCATTACTGAAAAAGAATTATCTGAAATATTAGAAAAGAGTGAAAAAAAGAATCTTGCAACAGCTCTTGCAACTGAATTAAACCTTGGTGGTGTGTATGCTGAAGAAATTTTAAAAATAATGGGTGCAGATAAAAATGTATCTCCAAAAGAAGGTAATGCCAAAAAAATTCTTGCTGAACTTAAAAATATATTAAAAAAAATCAAAGATCCAAAAGGACACATCTATGAAGATGACATTACTCCTTTTCCTTTGCAGGATCAAAAAGAAAAAACGATTACAAAAACTTATAATGAGGCAATTAGCACAATCAATCCTTTCCATGTCACATCTCCTTATGAAAAAAAGATTAATGCGTTAAAAAGAACAATTGAACGACAAGAGGAAGCGATTGCTTTGCAAGAACATAATATTGAAGAGAACTCACAAAAGGGAGAATTAATCTATGAAAAATATATGCCCCTTCAAAAATTATTAGGTATCGTCAAAGAAATGAAAAAAACAAAGGAATGGTCAGAGATTG
>PCYG01000057.1 GCA_002763025.1 Candidatus Woesearchaeota archaeon CG10_big_fil_rev_8_21_14_0_10_32_24
TTGGTATTCGTTTAAGATTCCAAGCAGAACAAACTGCCTGTCATGGTTTAACAAAACCAAATATTTTCTTAACTTAATGACATTGAGGGGCTTCCCCCACCCGCAAAGAAATGTTAGAGTCGATAAACGTTCATAAATTGGTGCTTTCCCTGCTTCAGAAAGCTAAACAATTACTTTTATAGATAAACCTTATAAATAACCCCTTCTTTAGGCACTAAAGGTAGTGGTAGTAGAAAGCATAGGGTTCTAAACCCAGGAAAGTCCGCCCATCGCGCATCATGGTTACCTTTGAAAGAAGGGTGGGGAAATCCCACAGCTCTGGATTATAAACGACACGTCCTGCAGAATGGAATGATAGGAAGTCCTAAATGGCGAAATCGTCTGAGAAGACGATGAGTTAACTCCTTGACGTCTCTGCAGGGAACGATGAAACGGCGAATCTTAACCGATGCAAGTCAGTTTGACGCTTAGTAGAATGCTTTCATGGATTATCGTAATCCTCACAGATTATTTGGGTCCAACAAAAGGTGGCTTACGCTACCCTACCAACTTTATTTAAAATGAAAATATTATATTTAGATGCAGACCCATTGAATAGAACAGTTGGTGAAATTACTTTGGGTTTAGAAGGACATACAACCAATTTATTTAGTTCTAAAAAACAATTAACACCTGGAATAGAAAATAATTATGATATATTAATTCTAGATACAGATGCATTTATGACCCCAGAGAGAACTAAAACAACAATTGGAAACTATCTTCAAACTCTTTCTGAGTATACGGGAGAAATCCATTTAGTTACAACATTTACGCAGAGAAGCTTAGAGACTAATTTAGGTGATTTAATGGGTCGTGTAAATGTACATTACAAACCTTTTGATTTTGTGGATATGGCAAGAAATTTTAAAATAAATCCAAAAATCTTATAAACTAATTCATAAAATAAGAAACCAATGGCAAAAGATAATAAAATACACATGCCTTCAGGGCAAGGTGGATTAACACGATATTTTGACGAATATAGTTCAAAAGTAGAAATTTCGCCTACTGCTGTGATTATATTAATAGTTGTAGTAATAATTCTTATTGTTGTATTGCATCAAATAGGGGGTGGATTTTTCGGATGATGCCTGGCATGAATCCTCGGAAGATGCAACAAATGATGAAGCAGATGGGAATCCAACAAGTGGATATTCCTGCAACAGAAGTCATCATTAGAACAGCAACCAAAGAAATTATTATTACTAACCCATCTGTACAAAAAGTAAACATGATGGGTAACCAAAATTTTCAAATTTCTGGAAACATCACAGAACGATTATTGAATTCTACTCCTGACATTTCTGAAGAAGATGTGAAAACAGTGATGGATCAAACAAATGCATCTGAAGAAGACGCTAGAAAAGCAATTGAAGATGCTAAAGGTGATTTAGCAGAAGCAATTATGAATCTTGTAGAATAGGAATTCTTTTAATTAACCCTTCTTTATCAATTCCATGAAACTTCTTAGTGGCCAACAGTATGACATTGCAGAAAGTTATCTTAATAGTGCTGCAAACGTTGCTACATTGGCATCTTGCTATCGTTCTAAATGTGGTACAATCATCGTTAAAGACAATGAAATTATTGGAGAAGGATATAATTCTCCACCCTTACATTGTTCCCTAGAAAGTTGTCTTAAGGATAATCTCCCTGCAAGTTTTAAATCTGACAAAACTTGTTGTATGCATGCAGAACAACGTGCGATTATGGATGCGTTAAGGAAACATCCAGAAAAAATGGAAGGATCACGTCTTTATTTTATTCGTTTAGATCAAGAAGGAAATAAAACAAAAGCAGGCGATCCGTATTGCACAATTTGTAGCAAGATGGCCCTTGATGTTGGGGTTAAAGAATTTGTATTATGGCGAGAAGAAGGTATTTGTGTTTATGATACGAGGGAATATAATGATCTTTCTTTTCAATTTCAACCGTAATACTTTAGTGTTCTGAAGCAGAGAAAGCACCAATTTATGAACGTTTATCGACTCTAACATTTCTTTGCGGGTGGGGGAAGCCCCTTACGGGGTGCCCGCAGTGCAATCCCTCCAGCAGAAAAGTGAGTCGGTGCTATCTCTGCTTCATTTTGCTAAAGTATTACTTTTAACCACAAGCATTTTAAACTTCAACAAATTTCTATAAGATATGCACGACGCAAAAAAAAGAGCACAACAACATTATGATGCGGCTCATCATTTTCTTCATAACACCTATCCATTACTTAACGAACCAAAATTATTATTAGGTATTTTTTCAAATATTTCAAAATCATTAGAAGCATCTATGGATGCAATCTTGTTACATGGAAGAGCAAATCATTATATCCCTGCATTTGGGAATACTTTTTTCCATAAATGGAATGCATTCAGCAAATATGCCTCTCCAAAATATCAATTAGCCAAAGAATTTACAACATTAATTGTGGATCTAAACAAAATTCGCGATTTGCATGATAAGAGCCCCATGGAATTCCCACGAGGCGAGACATTAATAATTTGTAATGAAGAATATGATATAACAACCTTAAGTGCAAAAGAAGCGCGTGCTTCTTTGAATAAGGCACAAGAATTACTTGAAAAAACAAAAGAAATTCTAAAATCGTAGAAAAGCATAAATAGGAGAATTAGTTCTCTCTACTTCCTGGTTACAAAAGAGATATACAAATGAATGAAATTTTACTTGAAGCACGTGACGAATTAAAGAGATTAGAACACATAATCTATGTTTCTTTAAAATATACAAGAACAGTAGATGTAATTACAAACGCACTTAATCGCATGGTGAGTACTTACGATTTAGTTGTAGATGCATTCTTAGAAAAAGCTCAAGAAGAAGGAAAGATTGATGTCTTACCAAAAAGTCCTGCATTACGTGCAAGAAGATTAGCTGAGATTTATGAGCATGATCAAGAATTACAAAAATATCTTAAATTTTATACCTTTCTTAAAACAATTTTAACTTTACCTTATGAAAGGAGACAAGAATATAGAAGGCATGTCACAAGAATTGTTGCTTTAGAAAATGCTACAGCAGAACTTTGTATTGATAATTTGACAAATGCGGAGAAATATCTCCATAAATTTCTAATGTATGCCTGGCATACAATCGTTGGGATGCCTGAAGAAGACGATTAAATTAAACATATAGTGAGTTTCCATTAAAAGCGAACAATATTAACTTCAATTAGGCGAACTATATATGAAATTCCATTCGGTAATTGAGGTATTTCAGTATATTATACAAACAACTTTCCATTTCCAAAGAATGGATAATTCTAAATGGACCTTGAAAAACGATAAATATTAAATACTGGTTCTTTCTCTTTTAATTTAACATGACAAAATTTATTGCAATTGCATCAGGAAAAGGTGGTGTTGGAAAAACAACGAGTACATTGAATATTGGACAAGCTCTTATCAATTTAGGTAAAAGGGTTATACTTGTTGATGCAAATCTTGTGACTCCAAATCTTGCATTACAATTAGGATTAGTAAATCCCGAAGGTACAATTAATAAATTTTTGCGAAAAGAAAAAAGTTTAGAAGATGTTACATATTTACATGAAACGGGATTATCTGTCATCCCTGCATCCCCTTCATACCATGAATTTCAAAAAACAAATTCTCAAAATTTAACAGAAGTGTTTGAGCATTTAGATAATACAACCGATTTTGTCTTATTAGATTCTTCAAGTGGGTTAGGATATGAAGTTAGTCATGTCATTAAACATAGTGATGAGGTCCTCGTCATTGTTAATCCGAACCTTAGTTCAGTAATGGATGCATTAAAAACAATGCAATTAGCAAAGGCAAATGAAACTGTTATTGCAGGTATTGTTCTTAACATGAGTCATAATGGAAGGCATGAGATGTCTCCTTTAGAGGTTGAACAAATTTTAGGCTTACCGATTATTGCAAATATAAGGCATTCAAGAAAAATGCGTAAGGCATTGCATAAACAAATGCCCGCAACGTATCTCTATCCTCGTTCAAACATTGGAAAGGAATTTAGAAAAATTGCAGAACATTTAGCATTGCATAAGAATGTATAATCAGAAAAATTTCTAATGAAATTTTAATGCACAAGAATATCTTTTAGTAAATTCTATAATAGGTATGAATTAAGCTCCCTTGCCAATTGAGGCACATTTTTGTGTAAATTAAATTAAACAAGAACAAAAATTTATGGTGCCGTGCAGGGAGCTTAATTCATACTATAATATGCTGTGTCGGACAATTAAATTGCCTTGCTTGATTAAATTTGTCAATTGTAATCATTTTGCATAGATTTCCCTATGCAACCATTTTTCTTAAG
>PCYG01000018.1 GCA_002763025.1 Candidatus Woesearchaeota archaeon CG10_big_fil_rev_8_21_14_0_10_32_24
AAAAAAGGTTAAAAATGTCATTTGAAGAAAAAAGGGATTGGATTTCTTATGGAAAATGGATGATTTCACTTACACCGTTGGATGTCACCCAAAAACGATACCTTTATAAACAACCTGCTTTTCTTTTACATATTCAGCCCGAGTTCACGCGTTTAGGGTAGGTAAAGTGAATTCTCTGAAAATTATATAATATGGCAGAAAACCAAGATACTTACAAACACATTGTACGGATTGCGAATGTAGACGTACCAGGTGAAAAGGCTGTAAAAATTGCGCTTACTAAAATTAAAGGTGTAGGTATGCAGTTTGCTGACATCGTATGTACATTAGCTCATGTTGAAAAAAATCAAAAGATGGGAACACTTACTGATTCACAAATTCTAAAATTAAATGAAATTGTTAAAAATCCTCAATCTGCAGGCATGCCTGACTGGATGTTAAATAGACGAAAAGATTATGAAACTGGTGAAAATAAACACATTTTAACAGGCGATTTAATTTTTACACTTGACAATGATCTTAAACGATTAAAAAAGATCAAATCATTACGTGGTGTACGTCATGGTAAAAAATTACCTGTACGGGGACAACGAACACGATCAAACTTCAGGAAAACCAAAGGAAAGGTTGTTGGAGTTAAAAAGAAAGGTAAAAAATAAGAATGGGAGATCCAAAAAAATTAAGGAAAAAGTACGCAACACCAAGACACCCATGGAATAAGATTGCAATTGAAACAGAAAAAGTAATTGTAAAAGATTATGGTTTAGGAAAGAAGCAAGAAATTATGATTGCAAATTCATTCTTAAAAAAATATAAATATATCGCAAAAAAATTAATTGCATCACAAACAGCACAATCAGAAGTAGAAAAAGTACAAGTTCTTGGAAAATTACAAGGTTTAGGCTTATTGACAATGGATGCAGAATTAGATCAAATTCTTGCATTAGATGTTAAAAGTATCTTAAACCGAAGAATCCAGAGTGTATTATTCAGAAAAGGTTTAGCACGAACTATGAGGCAAGCACGTCAATTTATTGTTCATAGGCATGTCGCAATTGGTGATAAAGAAATTACATTTCCTTCATACTTAATTTCATTAGAAGAAGAAACACATCTTAATTTTAGAGGTAAATCAACATTATCTAATGAGGATCATCCTGAACGAAAAAATCAGGCTAAAGAAATTCATAAAGAAGCTGAAGCAGTAAAACCAATTAAAACTGAAAAGGTTGAATCTGCTAAAGAACTTGAAGATATAGCAATGAGTGAAAAAGAATTAGAAGAGGTACAAGTAGAATGAGTCCGGCACCACCACAAAATAGAGGACCTCCACGAAGAAGACCGGATCAAAATAGAAATCAAGATAGAAATTCAGCACCTAGATTTGTTAAAAATATGAGGTGGGGTGTTGCACATATTTATTCTTCATATAACAACACAATTATCACAATTACAGATATTACTGGTACAGAAACAATTGCACGTTCATCTGGTGGGCAAATTGTGAAGTCTGACCGATTAGAAAGTTCACCTTCTGCAGCAATGGGTGCAGTAAAAAAGGTTGCTGAAATTTGTAAAGAAAAGGGAATTAATGGTTTATATATTAGAGTAAGAGCAAAAGGTGGTCACAATGGCCCTAAAAGTCCAGGTCCTGGAGCTCAAGCAGCAATTAGATCACTATCACGAATCGGTATGAGAATTGGTAAAATTGAAGAAGTAACTCCTGAACCTCATAATGGTTGTAGAGCTAAAGGAGGACGGCGAGGCCGTAGAGTTTAAATTATGAAATTAGAAAAACTTCAGGATAAGAAAAAGGACGGAAAGTTAACTTTCTTAATGAAAGGAACAAACGAAGTGTTTGCAAACACCGTACGAAGATTAATCTTAGATGAAGTACCAACATTAGCTGTAGAAGACGTTGAAATCAAAGAGAACTCTTCCGCATTATTTGATGAGATGTTAGCATTACGTTTAGGATTATTACCAATCAAAACAGATTTGAAAAGTTATAGACTTCCTGAAAACGAAGCAGAAATCGCAGAAAAAAGTGCACGATGTACATTACAAATTAAATTGAAATCATCTAAAAAAGGCGATGTTTTAGCTGGAGAAGCTGAAAGTAGTGATCCAAAATGTACTTTTGTTCATGAAGAAATGCCTGTTGTACGATTATTAGCAAAACAAAAACTTGATGTAACCATGACAGCTGTAATGGGCCAAGGGAAAGAACATGTAAAATGGGCTCCTGGTTGGGCATTCTATAGAAAAGTAGCTGACATTAAGGTTGGAAAAGTTGATGTAGAAGCTTTAGCAAAAATTAACAAAGATGGTGTCTTTAAAATTAGTGCTGGTAAAGTTACTGTTGATCAAGAGAAAGTATATCAAAGTTATCTACTTGAACAATATGATAATTTAGAAGGTATTGACATCACATATTCCGATGACATTATATTCAACTTAGAAAGTTGGGGACAATTAAGTTGTAAAGAGATCTTAGCAGAAGCTGCAGATATCTTAATTAACAAAGTAGAAGAAATGGAGAAATTAATCTAATGAGAGGTTCAACTAACTATCAAATGCAAGTTCTTTTGAATGAACTTGAACCTAAAGCTATTGAAAGTTTATTCTGGAAACGTGTATTAAAGGACTTAAAAAAACCATCTCGTCAACGTAGAACTGTAAATGTGTATAAGATTGATAAATATGCACGTGAAGGTGAAATTATTTTAGTACCAGGAAAAGTGTTAAGTCTTGGTGAAATGAGTAAAAAAGTGGATGTTGCTGCATTCAATTTTTCAGGAGAAGCTAAGAAAAAGATTGAAAAAGCAAATGGAAAAATTATGACAATCAGAGAATTATTACAACAAAATCCGGAAGGAAAAAAAGTGAGGATTTTAGGATAAAATGAAAATTTATAACGGTGAAGGAATGCTACTTGGACGTCTCGCAACATATATTGCAAAAGATGCTCTTTTAGGTGAAGAAGTAAAAGTTGTAAATTGTGCGCAAATTATGATTAGTGGTAGAAAAGTAACTTCCTTTGATCATGAGAAAGAACGAAGAGCACGAAAAGGATATCCTACCAAAAGTGCAAAACATATCCGTTTATCTGATAGATTTGTTCGTAGAGCAATAAGAGGTATGTTACCTTGGAAACAAACACGTGGAAGAGAAGCATACAAAAGAGTAATGTGTTATACAACAATTCCTGCAGAATTAGAAGGGCAAGAAATGATTACAATTGAATCAGCATCAGTTCAAAAATTACCAACCTTAAAATATATCACAGTTGGTCAATTAATGAAACATTTATTAGGTGGTAACGAAGAATGAAAGTAATTCAGACTCAAGGAAAGCGAAAACAAGCAATGGCACGTGCATCTTTACGTGAAGGTAAAGGTAACGTAAAAATTAACGGTCAGTATTTAGATAATTATAGCACAGAAATTTCTCGTTTACGTGTTAAAGAACCTTTAGTATTAGTGGGAGATGTAGCACAGAAAGTTAATATTGATGTTACTGTTGTTGGTGGCGGAGAAAATGGTCAAGCTGATGCAGCAAGATTAGCTATTGCAAGAGCTTTAGTAGCTTATAATAAAGATTTTAAAAAAATCTTTGATGAGTATGATCGTTTATTATTAGTGGCGGATGTAAGACTTAAAGAAGTATGTAAACCAAATGATTCAAAAGCTCGTGCAAAAAGACAAAAATCATACAGATAGAATGGCAAACGATATTATTACACTTAGTAGAATTGGAAAGGACATCGTAGCAGCATTCCAGTTTGGATCTCAATCTATTCAACCAGTAAATGGTAAGAATATGTATGAAGCTATTGATCGTACAAGAATGGCAGTAGTTGGTGCTGATTTTCAAGGAATTGTCCAACCAACTTACCATCATGTTAACATTAATCTTGTTGGAATAACTGAAAAAGAAGGTCATCTTTTTGGTAAAGGAATCGCATCTTCAGGATATACGAACTATTCTTTAGGAGGATCACAATGATTATACCAATTAGATGCTTTACATGTGGAAAACCCGTAGGTCACTTATGGGAGCAGTATAACAACCAGTTACAGAAAGGAGATCATGCTAAGAAAGCTTTAGATGATGCTGGTTTAGAAAGATATTGTTGCCGAGGTTTATTCATGGGTCATGTTGACTTAATTGATATCGCTGGTGCTTTTAAGAAAGCATAGGTTTGTTTTTTTTGGATAATCATAAGTTTGTTTTTTCTTATTAATATTATATATTTATTTTATAATTATGAAATTGTTATTATTATTATGTTCTTCTTATGATTATTATTATGTTCTAATTGATTTATTTTATAATTATGAAATTGTTATTATTATTATTAATTTATGATCTAATTATTATTATATTATTCTTCTTATGATTATTATGTTCTAATTGATTCTTTTTAAGACATATTTTCTCGGAAACTATTTAAACACTAACTATTTTAGAATTATTATGCAAAAAAGAGGACAGATAACGGTGTTTATTATAATTGGTATTATAATGTTATTCGTAACTGCAAGTATTATTTTAATTGTAAATTCTTCAAATGTAATGGAATCTAATGTTAATAAACAATTTGATACAAAAAGTGTAGAAGATTTTGTAGAAAATTGTCTGGAAAATTCTGTTAATAAAGCACTTCATGTTACATTATTAAAAGGGGGATATGAATTTTCTACTGCACCTTATTTCAAATTTGAAAATGAACCCGTTGTTCCTTATTATCTTCATGAAGGAAAAATGAAATTCCCTTCAATTGAAAAAATCCAAGATGAAACTTCACATGTTGTTCTTCCTTATTTTGAAAAGTGTATTGATAATTTTTCTGTTTATGAAAAACAGGGATTTCAAGTTCAGAAAGATGAAATAGATTTAGAAATACTTTTTACTGAGAAAAAAACAACTTTATCCCTTTCCTTCCCTTTTGTTCTTAGTAAAGGATCAATTTCTAATGAATATGATCTTTTTAATGTTGTTTTACCAATTGATTTCTTTAATGCATATCATAAAATGAAACAATTTTTATTATTACAAAAAGAAGAAAATGAATATTTCCTTATGAGTGACCTTTATGATATCATTGATGATGATTTTGAGATACAATTTTTGGATTATGGAGAAAATGGAGAGACATATGTTCTAGATTTACTTATTGATTCTAATTTAAACGAAGATCCTTTTATTTATCGTAGTGCAATAAAATTTAATTGGGATAATATAGAATATGATGAAAATTCAATTATAGAGAAAGGAGATTTTGAAGATACTCGTTTATTTTCAATTAATAAAATGGAAGAGTGGAATATTACATCACCAGGCACTTATACATATCAAGTAGATGCAACAGGAGAAAATTTAATATATGAAATGCAACCAGAAACTCAAATAATTAATTCAGAAACTGGTTTGATTACAATCAATACAAATGATTTTCCAAATGATATTTATCAATTTTATATTACTGTTAAAGATGGTTCTGGTAATATACGACAAGCTCCTATTATTATCAATATAAATACAAATGATGGATCTCTTCCTATCATTAGACCTACTATAGACCAAAAAGTGAAGGTACTTCAAGATTATAAATATAAAGTAGAAATTTCAAATATTGAATCAGGGCCATTTACTTTTAATACTGAATCTTATCTTTTAAATATTAATAATACATCTGGAGAGATATTATTTAAACCTCGAAGTATTGATGTAGGTAATCATGAAATCATGGTATTTGTAGAAAATGAACATGGAGAAACATGGACATTATGGAATTTGGAGGTCACAAAGTGAACAAA
Source organism: Candidatus Woesearchaeota archaeon CG10_big_fil_rev_8_21_14_0_10_32_24 (assembly GCA_002763025.1). Classification (GTDB taxonomy): domain Archaea; phylum Nanobdellota; class Nanobdellia; order Woesearchaeales; family GW2011-AR9; genus 1-14-0-10-32-24. The sequence continues at coordinate 5,823 of PCYG01000018.1, forward strand.
TTATTTGTGACTATATTAATTTTAATATTATTTTGTAACTCTTTTTCAGTATATGCTATTTTTGGATATAGTGATGCAGAACAATATCAAAATAGTTTAACAGAAAACCCTTCTAATTCATTTGCAACTGATTCTGCAAAAACATGGGAAACTATTGAAAGTAATCCAGAACTCATGAATGATCCTAAAGTTGCTGCGGAGGCATTTAAAAATAATCCTGCGAGAGCATCAGAATTTCTTAATAGAAATCCTGATTTTTTTTCAAAACCACATATTGTAAAAAATTTTGAAACTGCAATTAAGAAGGATATTGGATTACTTAATAAAAATACAAATGCGAAAGAAAACTGGTTAAAACAAAAATATAATATCAAAATGACTGATAAAAATACTGAAATTAAAAAATTTGACGGAATGTATTTATCAACTGGTGGGAGTGGTGCTACAACATTTGCAATCAATGATCTCCCTAATGCAATAGTCTTCAAAGATGGTTCCATATCACTTCGTGGAGCCTTATATAGTGGAGGAAGAATATGGTCTAGTCAACATGACCAAGTGAAATATCCTAAATATGAAGTTGATGGAGGTACTTTTACTGGAAAATTGAAAGAAGGATTTCTAGAAGTTAATGGTAAGAATTTTAATGTAATTGATCTTGATGGAGTCACAACTGTATTTAAAGGTAAGGGTCATTATGAATCATCGGATAATGGAGAAAAATTTACAGGAATATTTGTGCGAGATAAAAATACAATTGTTGAAGGAAGTTTGTTTAAGAAAAAAGGGTCTAGAGATACAGATTATGTTTTTGTTGGTGATACTAAAGTTACAAAAAAAGATAAAACAGTCATTACTTTGGGTAAAACAAAAAATGGAAAAGAGGGCGTTGATAGAGTTGTTTATTATTCTGAAGAGAAAGATCCCGATAAACATTGTAATAGTGCTGATAAAAAATATACTTGTGTCTCAAATGTTGGTTCACGTAGTTCTCAAGGAAAGTACCGTGAACGTTTAGGTGTCAAAGATGTAAAGGATCAAGTTAAGGTTGAAGTGAAAACTCCTGTATTTTATAGTAATGTTGATGTAGAAAATATTGAAGATGGAGAAGTTACAGTTGAATCTACTAAAGAGATTATTAAAAAAAAAAAAGGAGTACGGGTAGTTACTGAAAAAACTATTAGTAAAATTACAATTACAAGTCCCACTGAAGATGAAAAAAAGAAAGGTAAAACAGTAGATATCAAGGTTAAAGGAAAACTTTCAGGAACAAATGCAGGAAGATTAGATATTGTATCAAACAAAAACCCTGAATGTGAAGGTGAAAATTGTTTACAGGAATTAAAACATTGGTCCTCAAATAATCTTCAAAAGGATACAAAATATTTTTCTAATAGAAACAGGAATAAATTTGCAACTTGCGATATTGGTGTTAATTGTGAGAAAGAATTTGCAAAAACCTTTGGGAAAATTGTGGGTCCACGAGGTAAGGAACCACAAATGACAATTATTGTTGCAGGCGATAATGCTAATACTGCAAAAAGTCTTGAACGATCACAATGTAAAATTATTGGATGTTATATACTTAATTCCCGGGATATTCCTTCAACGACAAAAAGTGAAACTCTTGTTGTTGGCGGTCATCATTGGTCTGATTCAAGGGGTCATGAAAGTGATAGATATGTTTGGAGAGATGCAGTTGATAAAGAAAAACATATTAATGGATGGAAAGATCCACATACAGGTAAGGTTCATGAATCTTTCAAAGAGGGGAGAATACCAACATATAATGATCATAACCCAATTGATAAAATTTACTTAGATGGAAAGGCAGATAGTGGTTCAAAATTTGCATCATTACCTACAGGAAATGTTAAACATATAGAATTTAGTGCTTGCAACACTGGAAGATCAGATGAAACACCTCTTGCTAAAACTATATCTAAAAAATATAAAACTTTAAAATCTGTTAAAGGATGGAATGGAAAAGCACCTTTATATGATAATCTTAAAAAAGTAAGTGCAATAGGAGAACAGATTAATTTTCAAAAAAGAAAGGAAGCAAAAGGATCTGCCTCACTTGTTATGAAAGATCAATCTGGAAACTGGGTTTATACCTCAGATGGAATTACTTGTCAGAGATTTTTTGATAAAGCACAAAATGGAAAATGGATTGATAATCCTGTATCTTGTAGTTCTATTGCTATGGCTGGTGGTGGATTAATTGCATCTTAAGGTTTGATTATAATTTTAGTTTTTGGGTTACCTTTATAACATCCACTTTTAGCAAAAACGAAGACTTCATCTATGTCTTCATTATCTAAACCCATACAACCATGAGTCCAATTTTTACCTGTATCATAACCACCACTTCCATGTATTTCTACAAATCCGCCTAAATGAGTGTTCATGGGGGGTTTTTGACAATTTTGATTTTTCTCTGTAATTAATTGAGCTTCCCTTTTGGTAATTAAATTATCTTTCAATCCTCTTTGAGCATCTTCAATAGTTGGATAATTAATTAATAAGGCTTTATTGAAATGACTATTTGGATTTTTTGCTACAACATAAAATTCACCTTCTGGAGTTCTTCTATCACCTTGTTTCTTTTTATCTCCGGTAGGCCTATATCCTAAAGCGGTATCATATTCTTTAATAAGAATATTATTAAGATATACACCCAATACATTTCTTGATTTTTCAACAACAATCATTCTAGTTGGTTTTTGTGAATTAGAATTAGTTTTAAAATTATCAATTAATTCTTCTAATGAAATACCTTCATTGTATAATTTTGGTTTTTCTTGTTTTTCCTTAATTATTGAAGGTATCATAAACTTCGTAAAATCATTATTAATTACGGGAAGTGTCATAAATTCCGTAAAATCATTTTTAATTACTGACACTTCAGAAACATAAGTGATCTCTTTTTCTTTTTGTGTTACATAATTAATTAAAGGTATAGTAGCTGTTCCCAATGCTAATGCTCCTAACAAACCAAAATATGCTAATTCTTTTCTTATTTTTTTAAGATTAGATATCATAAGGGGTTATGTCAGAAATAAGTTTATAAACTTTTTGTTACTTTTTAGTGATATTTTGAAGGGTGTTTATTCTAACCCAATTAATAAACAAAAATGTTAATACGGAATTTAAGAACATTGTTAGGACTGGTTGAAATTGTAATGTAAATCTGAATGGAAGTAAGATAACAGATAGAATGATTGCCACAAGGCAAGCCACAAGAAAGAGTTTTGATATTTGTATGATAGATTTACGCATAATATGATAAGATTGTTCTATGGCTTTAAAAACACGTAATTCTGATGCAAAGGAGGAGAATGTGATGAAGAGTAGAATTAGATAAAGAATGATTCCAAAGAGATTGATGTATAATGTGCTTAAGTCTATTAATGATTGTGGATATAATCCTGATCCAATAATACTATTGTAAAATGTTTCTCCAATAAATGAGACAATTTGAAGTAATAATATTTTTACTATGAGAAATGCAATAACATAAATCGCTGTTGGAATCATAAGTTCTATTGCAAGTAAAAACCATTTATAGAATGGCACCCATTTTTTGCCTAACGTTTTCCATACAAAAGATCGTGAAAATGTAATTGCGAATAAAATAATTATGAAAAATATAATCATACCTACAAAAAATGTCACAAGATCAGATTGGAAAGATTGCACTTGTTCAATTGGTGCAGAAAGTAAGAAGTTTTGTAAACCTTCTACAGTTTGCCCTTGAAGAATTGAAGATACTTTCGTAAGCCAGAAACCGCTTGAAACAAAGAAAATTAGAATCACGCCCCAAAATGTAACGAAGTCTATCGCGAATGTTTTCAAAAATGTTTTGTCCAATTTGAAATATTTTTTTATATTTACCATAAACTTTGTAAAGTTTAATAAAATATGGGTTTCACTTCGTTCAAGCCCATTAAACTATTTTCCTCATTTGTTATATTATTAATCATTATTTTTTACCATTCGTTACTTATTTTGACAGCGCCGTTATTTACAGAAACTGTTTCTGTATCTGTATCAGATGTGAATATGACAGTGCCTATTTCTGCTTTCTTGATGGTGTAGCACACGTCTTTGATTGGGACTGTATTATCGCCTTCAGCGAAAACAACTACTGGGCTTGCAACACTTGAACCTGCACCTGCAATTCCACCTAGTACTGGATTTATCCCACCCATACTTCTTGATAACGTATATGGGGGTTTGATCCATTTAATACAAACAGGTATATTTTCATAATCCTTATCACTATAATGTGTAATCATATTATTATCCGTTTCACCATTTTGAAGTTTAATTGTTTTATCATTTAATTTTGTATTACCTAAATATAAATTAAATTCTACAGCAGATGATTCATCCCCGTATGGTGTAAATCCTAAATCGCTAGGTGCAGTGACACCCCAACTGATTTTATAGAAAAATGCTTTAACTGGTGTGTCATCACCTTCTTTATCGTAACAGAAACTATCATCAGGATTACAATATAATTTTCCTGGACACACAAATTCTTTTTCTGCTTCTGGATCTAAGTTATGCATACATAGTAATGGCGTTTTCTCTTCAAACATTTCTGCTTGAATTGCAGCCACTGCTACGAAGTCTGTACCTGTAAGCCCACCGGGACGTTCAATGAATGCAAATCCATCTCCTTGGTTATCTGTTGGTGTTTCATAACACACAGAGGATTCCCAATAATCTTCAGAGATGACGGAACCAGCAAACCATCTATCAATATCATTTGCGAGTTTGTTTGCATAAATGTCGCCGAATAATGCATTAGAAATCCCACTCCATCCACTGAATCCATTCAGTATTTGTCCACCAACTTGCTGCCATTCTTGTTGGCCTGCGAAGAGAAGACCCGTTGATCTTTTGTCATTTGTGTCTTTAATTACCTTTATACATTCTTTGTCACATGACTTACTAACAACTATTTTATCAACATCTTTTCCATTTGTTTTAGAACAAGGTTGCTTTTCACAAACATAATCATTATCTGAACTAAAGAAATAACTCTTA
>PCYG01000013.1 GCA_002763025.1 Candidatus Woesearchaeota archaeon CG10_big_fil_rev_8_21_14_0_10_32_24
TATTACAAATGTAATCGGATTCTTATTTCCCCATTTAGAATAAAATCACAAGAATTATAAACCAATTCTACTTATATAATCCTATAACGAGGTGACATTATGTGTATTAAAAAATATTTAAAAGGAAAAGAAGATCTTCTTTATGGAATTTTTAAAGTAATAGTTGGTTTAATGTTCTTCCTTCATGGATGGGGAAAACTATTTGGAGCAAAAGCAGCACCATTAATGAGTTTATTTGGAGCAGCCGGCGTGATTGAATTTTCAGTTGGAATTATGTTAGTGTTAGGGTTATGGTCTAGATTAGGTGCATTAATTGCAGGCCTTGAAATGTTGGTAGCATATTTCTATATGCATATTCCCGGCGGATTTAACCCGCTTGCAAATGGTGGTGAAGCTTCCCTACTCTTTTTTGCAACTTTCCTGATAGTATTATATCATGGAAATGGTAAATGGAATTTAGAGAAGGCGTTTTTCAAAAAGGAAACATTTTAGTTTCTTATTTTTTTTTCTTTATTTTTTAAAAATATACTCTTTCTCAAAAAATTCAACTAATCGTTCAGCAGTCTTTTTACCAATACCATCAATCTTCACAAAATCTTCCGAAGAAGATCCTACTACAGATTTAATAGATCCAAAATATTCAAGTAACCGCCGTGCATTCACCAAACCCATATTGGGAATAGAGGACAGGAAAAATTCTTGTTGTTCTATATCTGAAACTGGTTTCCCTGCATGTAAAGAATATGACCTGCCAGTATCTTGTTCTCGTTTTGCCATGACGGCAAGTAAAGATGCCGTATCCTTTGGATTTTTTGTGTAAAGAATAGGAATATTAAACCCGAGTGCAATAGAAGCTAACATCCCCCAAATCGCATTTGCATGAACTTGCCGAATAGAAAATATGTCCTCCTCCCCTTCAATAATCAATACAGATTTTTCAAAATTCTGTTTTAATTCACGCATCTGATCTAACAAACGCCGATCTATAATTGATGCAACAAAATCAGGGACCTTTTTTAATTCAACACCAACTTTTCCAGAAACAACATAATCAGCTGAAATTAATTGTTCCGTTTTTACAGAAACACCTAGCTCCATTAATTCTTTTACCACACGATTATTTTTTTCTCTATGATCTGCAACAATTGCAACAACCTGGTCCTTTGGAATAAATTGATCTAAGGTTTTATTTTGTTGTTCTTGTACTAATGTGAAATCTGATTTTAAAGTATCCAAGTTACGATACATCCTTTTTTCCTTATGATGCGCACTCCATTTATATCCCTCATCTCTTGTACCAGCTGTCATTAAAATAGAAACCTCACCTTTCTCTAATCTTCCTGTTCGTCCCCTTCGTTGAATTGCGCGAATTGCAGAAGGAACAGGTTCATAGAAAATAACTTCATCTACCTTTGGAATATCTAAACCTTCTTCCGCAACAGAAGTTGCAACGAGAATCTGAAATTCACCATTCCTAAATTGATCCAAAATCTCTTTCTGTTTCTTCTGATTAAAACCAACACCTTTCTTCTTTGCTTGACCTACAAAAACATGAGATTTAATGTTCATTTCATCTAGATTTTTTACAATTAAATTTGCAGAATCACGAAATTGTGTGAAAATAATAGCTTTTTTATCTTCTGTAATATCCTTAAGCATTTCTTTCAACTTTATCATCTTTGGATGTTCAACATTATTTTCTACTAATTTTTGTGCATGGTAAAGTGCGGATTTAAAATTAGTATCCAACATTAAATGTTTAACAGCTTTTGTTTTAGAAGTAATTGCTTGTTTCTGGATCCCTTCAAGATATTCAGAACATTGATGAACTCCTTGACATTCTAACAATTCTATACCATGTTCAACCTTTAACGCTTCAGCAACAAGTGACATAGCCCGCATCGCATCAAAATCTTTTTCACCCATAGAAATTTTCTTAATTAATTCACCCTGTAATTTCAACAAATCCGTTTTCCTTGCATCAGGATCATTACAATATCCTAATCCCTGTGCTTCCAATAATTTTGATTTCCTACAGTCTTTGAGATACTTTTGAACTAACTTATATTCTTCCGGAAAATCCACAGGCATCCAATTTAATTTTACATCTTGGATGTACGGTTTCATATCATGATCTTTATCCGTTCGCACTTCTACTTTTTCAATTTTTAAATTGGTACACACCTGCTTTACAGTTTCTAAATCCGAACCTGGAGATGCGGTAAGCCCGAGAATACGTGCATATTTAGAGGTTTTTTCATATCGATCAGCAATCCATACATAAGCATATTCTCCCGTAGCATGATGGGCTTCGTCTATTATTAAGCAGCTCACATTTTGTAATTTCACACGATCGTTGATAATATCATTCTCTACAGTATTATGACTTACTAAAAAATTTGTGATAAAATTATGTTCTTTTTCGACAGTTAAATCATACACAAACCCCTTATATGGAATAGATTCAATTTCTTTTATTTTAACCCATCGTAACGGTTTTTCTAGGATATTTAATAATTCTTTAGCTTTTTCAGATTTTAGAAGGGGAAGATTCTTTTTCAAATAATTTTTTGATAGATATCCTGCACTATACGCAATCCTAAATTGGTCAATAGTTTTTCCACCATTCTTTCTGTGTTCCTGATATGCTAAACGTAATGCTTCTTTAACAGGAAGAATATCTTTTGACCTTGTTCCGTGTTTTTTAATACCAACTCTTTTAATTTTTGCATTTTTTTTTTTATTTTCATCTAGCTCATCAAATAAAATCATTTTTTGTAAATTATCTTGTCCACTAATCACAAGATGGAAACTCTCTGAACAATTAATTGTTCCACCCCTCATTTTTCCTTTCTTTGAGGGATTAAAGGCAATTAAAGAATCAATCCCAAGCGTCAAAAAGAGCCATTTCAAATCAAAAATAAAATTCTTGCTAATTGAACAAACTCTAAACATATTTTTGTGACCATCACCATCTGCGTTAATAACACCAGATAAAAAAGATGAAATTTCGCTTTTTTTAGAATTAAAAATAAATTTAGGCACCCTAATGATTTTACTTTTATTTCCTTTTGGTACACCCAATTTGTCCAATACCAATGCTAAAACTGTTGAGTAATAAATTGCCCCTTTTTTTGAATTAATTGTGGAAGGTTTAATTCCAAACACTAATTTTACTTTTTTGATAAATTGGTTCAGAATCGTTTTATAAAATAACTCAGAATATACTACCTCATTGCCGTGCGCTGAACTTCTATTACCAATATGACCATCAGCAAGCATTGCACCAAGAATGTAAGATAAATCTTCATTGAGATAATGGGGTAACCTCAATGGAGTACTTTTTCCAGTTTTATTTGTAATTAGTAAAAAGTCCGGTAAATCTAATTTAACTTTCTTTGCATCGGCAAAAAAGGTATTTAGAGGCATACTTCTTCTTTTATAATTGTAATATTTTTTATCAACTGGTCCTTTTTCTTGTAATTTTCTAAATAAAATATTAATTAATTCCGTATCAACTAAGCGTAAATTACTTGTTTGAAATTCAAAATACAAATCAATTTTTTGAGAAAGAATTTCTATTTTAGAAGGAGTTGCAATATAATCTCCTTCTTTTAAATCTTCAGATTTTTTCCACTTGATTCTGCCAGAATCATTTATTGTTAATAAAGGATGTTCGGGAGTACATTTCAAAGAATGTTTCATTTCAGTTTTAATATGAATAATTTTCTTTGCAGGAAGTTTCCAAACATTGGTTGCATTAACATAGGTTATTGAATTTTTTGCGAATCCTAAAACATTCTTTTCTATATTTGCGTGAAAACCAATCTTATTTCCATATTTTTTCTTAGAAAGTTCAAATGATTCAACAAAATCTTTTATTGTAATTGGACCATTCTTAGTATAAATAATTGTATCTCCAGTTACACATTGTGGCGTACTTACGACCACTTGTGCATCCTCCCACATTTCACCTCGTTTCTCGGGACTAACATCACCTGTAAATAACACAATTTTCTCTTGATTAATGTTGAGATGATTCCTAAAAGATTCAATATGCTGCTCACATAATGGTTTCGTCGGTGCCAACATAAGAATCTTAGATTTTGGATAATGATGTAACCTCTGCGCTGCTAACATAAATGCAACCGCAGTCTTCCCCATACCCGTAGGCAAAACCACTAAAGTATTAGCTCTTGCCGCAGTGCCTAAAATTGTCTGTTGATACAATCTCGGAGAGAAGTTCTTAATCATCTCCATTTAGGAGAAGACTAGATTTAAAAGGCTTGTGGGCACTTGTCCAGTGTGGGGTGTGGGAATTTGTGTTTAATTGTAGTTCCACTTTTTTTTCATTACGGGCCTCTAATTAAAGCCCGAAACATGAGAATCTATACACAGCCATCCAAAGGTGTGGATAACTCCTGTTATGCAGAATTATTACTCGGGACACTTTAATGTAAATGGAACACTCTCTTGATGGTGCTACGCACTCTATTCTTTAACTGAATGAATCGGGGAAATCTAAAAGTAAAACTAAACAGTCGGGGGCTAAACTAAAAGTAACGGCGGGAAGAAATAAGATTACAATTGTTATGACTCCATTAATTCTCTCAATTCTGAATCCTTTCCTTTTGTTACTAAAACTAACATTTTTTCTAAAAAAGCTTTAAAATTTGGCGGATCAAATCTGCTTCTATTTCCAATCTGATATGCATGGTTATAATTTATTGATTTTTGGCTGGTAGAACCCTGACAATAAAACCAAATCAATCCTTTTCGGCTTACTTCGCTCATAAAAGTGACAGTAAATCGTCTTTCATTTTCTTTAGAATCATAATACCCAGAAACCATGTTTCTCTCTTTTTCTTTTTGAAATTTCACATTAGAAAGACCATATGCTTCCATAAATCCTTTAACTTTCTTCAAAGTATGAGAGTTATTAAAATCCTCAAGATTTGGATCTCTGTACATATCTGCACTTTTATCAAAATTTGTTTCCTGAACAATCTGCTTTGCTTTTTTTAGATCAATAGGTAAAGCGGCAATCCATTTTTCAGCATCCTCTATGAGTTGTTCAACTTCAACCAAAACAGCATGGGCTTGTTCTATTTCATGATCTTCAATCGTATCTTTTAAGTGAAGAAGCAACTCTCTAATTTTTCCATTATATAATGAAGAATCTTTAATGAGGTTTGCTGCTTCTGTATGCAACCTTTCAAAAAGTTGTTGAATATCATGGACACTTCCAGTTACAGTTAATTCATGCTTCCGTAACTTTTCTAGGAAATCTTCAACATGTTTCTCGTGGTTATCAAATCTTCTTTCTGCTTTTCCAATGTAACGAAAATCACCAAGAGCATGCTTAATATCTTTTACTTCATTCTTTTCCTTTGCAAGAGTAATATCCCTTTTCAACAATTGTAAATCTGCGGATAAATCTTCAAAGAACTTATGTTCTGTAGCAACCCATTTAATTGCTTCATGAACGTGCTTTTCAAAATCCTTTTGATTCATATTAATCCTCTTTTACTTTAATAGTAAAACTTTAGGAATTTATAAACAATTCGGTTTTCAATCTTCTAAAAAATCAAATCAATCGCACATCAAAATATCTTAACATTTGAGGAGATTGATAATGATTGCCTAAGTTACGGGGTTCTACAAATTTCAACTTTTTAACAAGACTAGAGTGACAGGGTTGTCTTGACCATTGATGAAGTTTATGGAAAGTATATTCCGATGCTTCATTAAATGGTTCTAACACTAACTCAGAAAATCTCCTACCTATTGAAAAATATCCACTTAAAAAATCACTTAAATCTTGATCATTCCAAGTAGTACTAGTGTTATCAGTCTCACAACTGACAATAGCTGTATAATTTCTTCGTTGAGGATGGACTCTTAAAGCTTCCAAAAAAGAACCACTATGACAAGCATAAACAAAAACTGCTTTTTTTCCTTTTATTCTGTCTAAGTCCTTAAGCATTTTTTTATATGGTAATTGTGAATTCCCCATTTCTATTGATCCATTCTCACCATGAGAAAAAATAATCATTGTTGTTAAAGTATCGTCAGCACTTAAATGAGAAAGTCTTTCAACAGCAGCTTTGTATTCTGGCAAAACTTCTTCTGTTCCAGGCCACACTTTAGCAACTTCTTTATAGTCGCTGTGCCAAATTCTTTTCTGTTCGTAATCTCTTAGTTCTTCCTGCCAGAACTCACGAACTCTTTCTTCAGGATTTATTCTACGGATTCTCGTTACTGCATCAGGAAGCGAAAACACTGCAGTTGTTGTTATAAGATCATCAATTGCGTTAAGAGGACATCTTTTTCCAAAATCAACTGTACCTGTCATTAACATCTCCCATCTATACAAGTCAATATTACCTGAAACTCTAGGATCCCATTTAGGTAACTCTGGAGGAGCTATAAAACCAGTAAGAAAATTTTTTCCTGCAACTAAAAGACCATACTTCTCTTTAGGTTGAAATACTTCATCTAAAATTGGTTCATCTGTCGGAAATGGAATTATTTGCCCCATATTTATACTAAAAAACATTGTACATTTATAAAGCTTTCTATATTCACTACTTATTAATTACAACATAATTTCTTCCCGCCTTAAAGAGATAATTGGTCTGCTATTCTTCGCCCCCGAACCCTGCGAATAGCAGTAATGATTTCCCCGATTAACAAAGTAAAACCGAGAGTGTTCTAAAAAAACGTATTACTAAATGGCTCGCCTTGCTCGCTGGATGTAAAGTGTCCCTGCGTCATAACTTCTCCGCACTACGTGCTACGACATGGGGGAATCGCTCCACTTCGTTCCTCTCAAACCCCCATGCTGCATAACATCGTTATGCGTAATTTTTTATTTGCCTTGTCGTCGGTAAAAACGCCAACTTTTCGGATGAAATTCTTGTTCTCCCATACAAAGCTCAAACAGATTTCTTCGGAAAAGCTACGGGCTACGCTGGGAATGTTTAACGTTGGCACTTTCGTTTATCGGAGATAAAAAACAGTAAACAATTGCTACGCAACTATCTATAACGGATGATAAACGGCTCCGCTTCGCTACGACCCAAATTTTTTCTAAAAGTTTTAAAGAACGGAGTTGGGGCTTTTTATGTTACTGAATGAGATTTATTTCCATTAATAGAAGTTAATAAATTTCCTAACTGAGTTACTATTCGTGGGATATATTTTTCAGATTCCTTTGCTAATCTTTTAGCTTCTTCCTCATTTAGTTGATCTCTGAATAAATAACCATGTACCCATTTATTCCTTACTGAATTAAAATTCTTAAGATCTGAATAAAGTTGGTCCTCAATTATTCCAAAGAAATTTGACAATTCTATCAATGTACAAACTTTATAATCCTTTATTTTCTTAATATTTGGTTGTGTAAAGCTTGATGGTTTTGTATTTTTGAGGTTACCAGCTAGAGCGGTCAAAGCCATTCTTATAACTATTTCAATATGTGAATGAGCAGTAATCAATGCATTTAATGTGCTTTCTTCAGCTAAAAAGTTATCAACATCTTTCCAATCAAATGGTTTTGTACTTTTCATCCATTCTGTATATACATCAATTCCCATTATCAAAAATACTTTTTAATTTCTTTTAGCAATTTCTCTTTATCCCACAATTCAACATTGTTACTCTTTGCTAAAGATTTAGCTCCTTTTGTATAACCATCAGTTGTTACAACCATTGCTTTATGACAACCATAATGGTTCTTTGATGCAACGGCTTCTTGGACAGCAGTATTTGAAACAGGTTTAGTATAATTTTTTGCTTGAACTGCAATTTTTTCATTAAATTTCTCAATAATCAAATCTGCACCTTGGTCACCACTTAATTTAGTATTCATAACTTTATAACCCATCTTCTTAAACAAATCCCCAAGAAAGAATTCAAATTGATGACCTGACATTGAAAGAAAATCTATTTCTTTAGACACATTTCCTTCAGTTAATTTTTGTTCGTATTGTTCAATTTCTAATTCTTCTTTTCTTTTCTCTATTATGGGTTTAATTAAACCAATTTGGTTTAACAAATTATTTTCATAAAGAATATGGTTTAAATAACCCAAATGATCTTCATAATTCTCGCCATAAATATCTAAAAACAAATCTATATACTTTAAAATCTCTTTCGGATTTTTTAAATTTACTTTTTGTTTAAACTTTTTGTATTCAATTTCACCATATACTGACACTAAAACAATATATAACTCCATGTCATTAGCAAAAATATCATATTTTTTAAGAAGATTTGATAACTTACGACGTTCTGATTCATTTGAGATCTCAGATTCATTAGTAATATTTTGTTTTACAAAGTTAACTAATAAAGCCCATTTTCCTTTTGATTTGATTTCTTTAGCCAACTGTGATTCATTTATTTCACTTGATTTATTTATCCTATTAATTATCAAATCCTTATTACATTCTCCTGCTGATTCTAAATAATGTGGAAGTCTATCTAAACTATAATCTAAGTACATATTTAATACTTTTTTTTCTAGTTTATTATTTACAACAAAATTTTTAATAAACCATTTATCAGGATTAAAAGTAAGTTTTGCCTCAACTTCAGCTTTAATTAATTTGTTACGAAATTTAATAAATTCTTTCTCGGTATAATTTGCTATTTCTTCTGACAATTGATTAGAGCTAATATTTAAAATTGAATTAGTTGAATCTAAAAAAGTTGATATATTAATTGCTGTGTTAGAAGATTTAGATTCAAAAAAATATAATATATTCTTATTCCAAACGATCAAAGCAATAATAGATAATGACAACCACCAATATTTAAATGGAAAAAGAATCAATCCTTCAGAATCAGATGCAATTGCAGGTATTAACATGATTAATGGCCATGCTATCGCAATAATTACTACCCATTTTATGTAAATGGTAACTAATTCAGATGCTTCTCTCGGCTTTTCCATTTCAATCTGAAAGTTATAATAATTTATATACTTAACTACTATTTTGATAATTTAGCTTACTATAAATAAACAAATTATTCTTTATAACCACAATTATCACAATAGCAAGTCATTTCTGTTTTCCCAAGTAATTCAGTAACTTTTAATGAAAAATTCTTACACTTAGGACATTGTTTAATTCTATCTATTTTTATCACCTCTTATAACCATTTTCAATATTTAACATTTATTATTTCCCTATGTTTTTAATAATTGTGTTTTATTTTAGTACTCTTTAATTCATGTAACGGATTTTAGCCCCCAACTCTTAATTATGTTCTAACTGTATTAAAAAATTTAACCAGTAAAACGTTTAGAAAAAACTACAGTGCCAACTACATTCCCAGCAAATAAAAAACTCCACTCGCCATCAAAGCCTCGCTACGCATAACGGTTGTTGATGCGGTTGCGTTACTCAAAGCATCAAAGCTTCTGCGTTACTCTCCCAAATTTTTTATTGGGCCAGTCTTGTGCCCGGCAAATAAAAAACTCACTCCGCTTCGCTACGTGGTCTGGGATAAACCCAGACTCGCATAACAACCGTTATGCCTAATTTTTTCCGTTCCTTTGATACTAAAATCTAAGTGCTTGCGTTAATGATACTAAAAACTAAAAGTGAAGTGCCCGCCTGTTAAAAACTCTTGGTTGGTATAGGACGAAATGGTAAATGTAATGCAGAAAATGCTCCTTGGTATGTCTTTTCTCGTTTTAATGGTGGTACTATTCCAAGTTTAATAGACCAATAGGTCACATCTTCATCATCCCAATTCTCACCAGTCATTTTGCTATACACTGGATGATTTGCAAATGCATCTTTTAATCCATTTCTTATTTCTTTAAATTCTATACCCCTAGATTTAAGAGATGCCAACGTGTCTCTAGCAATGAGCTGATTTATCCCAATATCACGATATGGTGGATTTGAATCTGTCTTAGTCCACTCAAATTCTCTTTGTGCTCCAATTTTAGATGCATATTTTCTTAAAGAATAAAATGGATTAGTTTTCATTCCGTGGCCAAAACCAGCAGTGGAAACAAAAACAAATTCTACTCTCTCTTGCTTCAATTGTTTAGCAACTAAAAATCCCAGAGGTTGTAATGTTTCATCTTCGCTATCAACCTCACTTCTTAGATAAGCAAGTGTATCGTCATCATCAAATTCTTCCAATAATGCTCTGGCTTTTTCCTTTAAACCACTTCCTTTTTCTTCTGGAAAAAATAAGTCTAGCAACACGCCATTATATCTTTTTCTTTCAATCATTCGTGTTGCTTCAGAATAATCACGAGCACAATCAACATTTACCACTTTGTATGATTCAAGAACAGCTTGCGCTGATGTAATGCAAACAGGGTCATCTTCAACCACAAGTATATCTAGCGTCTCTACCATACTAAATATTAAATTAGTATTGGCTTTATAAAGCTTTCTGTTGTAACTACTAACTAAAGACTACATTGCGTGGGCGGGCACTTTTTGACTACTATAACTCTAAGAACGCAAGCAACGGAACGGAAAAAACTCTGCGCACTACGTGCTTGCAGGGGGATAAACCCCCTGAGGCATAACATCGTTAAGTTTAATTTTCTGTCGTTGTAACTGTATTCGACGCTATCGCTAACCTCTATGGACTTGATGATTGACGCTTTCGTAAAAG
>PCYG01000054.1:0-9275 GCA_002763025.1 Candidatus Woesearchaeota archaeon CG10_big_fil_rev_8_21_14_0_10_32_24
TTGTTTGCGAATGGGTTCATACCCCACTGCTTGCAGCGACTAATTAAGAGCAAACACGAAAAACCCAATATTAACTTAAACATACCCCACAGCTTGCTGTGGTTGGGTTTTTGATTTCTTACTGGGTTCATACCCCACAGCTTGCTGTGATTATCAATAAAACCCAGTAAGGACTAAAAATCCCAACTAATTTAATACCCCTCAGCTCTGCTGCGATTGGGATTTTTTATTGTATATTAATAAAAAAAATTAAATTAATTTTAAGTTCATTCACTCCTATTATGATATATTGCAGTTAACACATTTAAGAAGAAATTTATTTTAAAGATGTATATTGGAATGTGTATATTAATGTTAAATGAACACGCTTTGTAAGTGTGACCCCTTGATTTCCTATGGAGATTTGTGTATTTGAAAAAATGAACCTTTAGAAAAATAAAATTAATTTTATTATTAGGAAAGATTCCTTTCAAATTATTAATAATCCTTTTAAAAATAATAATTAAAATCACCTGATCATTTCTCATGGAAATAATATAATTAATCTATTTCCTCTTAAAATATAAATGAGTGCACTTAACATTCTTAAATCTCGTTGTATAATACAATTCATTTCTTCAAAAAAAGCCAATTTTAATTTTCATCTTTTATTTTATTTTTTACCTTATTCCTTATTTTATTCTTTATCTTATTTCTTATAATTTCTTTTATTTTTAGATTTTTAATTATTTATCTTCATTCTTCTTCTTATTATTATTATTATTATTATTATATATATATATATATTCTATATAGTTAATAATAAATAAAGCACGACAGATTGTTTTCAAAATTTAATTTTAAAAAAAAGTTTTGAATGAAATTTAGATTGATTTTGGGTGGGGTTGGGGGTGGTTGGAATTGTTTGAAAACAATTAAATTTGTTAAATAGTTGAATTATATTATTTACAAATGATTATTGATTGTTTGCGAATGGGTTCATACCCCGCTGCTTGCAGCGACTAATTAAGAGCAAACACCAAAAACCCAATATTAATCTAAACATACCCCACAGCTTGCTGTGGTTGGGTTTTTGATTAAGTATGCCTGTTATCTTTATTTTGTTCTTATTTTTCATTTTTTGATCTTAAATATCAATCTTAAATATTCATATTAATTGTTTTTGTTCTTATTATTTCTTTTTGTTCTTATATTTTAATAATATTATTTTAATCTTATTTTTATTTATTGATCATTCAAACTTAAGTATACTGAAATTCCTTAATTACCGAATGGAATTTTATATATAGTTCGCCTAATTGAAGTTAATATTGTTTGCTTTTAATGGAAACTTACTATATATCCATTCTACACTATACATTCACTCTACACTATATATCCATTCTACACTACACATTCATTCACATTATACCAAATACTGGATTATGTCATGATTCAATCCTACTAACGATAACTATTTATATAACCTTTTCCATAAGAAATATAGGTTTTAAGAAAGAGGGGTTCAAAACTGCATTTAACATTCAATTTTAAACATAAACAATGAATTTCAAACAATAATGTGATTGTATCACACACAATCAATTTTGCAATTACTATATTTCCATAGGAAATAAGGGGGTCACTATGACAGGTATCAATAATTTTTTTGAGAATTATCTTAAACAGGATTCTTTCTTTAAAGATAAAAATGTTTTACTTTCTTCCTATATGCCTGATCATGTTATTTTTCGTGAAGAACAGATGAATGAAGCTGCTAACATTCTCGCACCTGCTCTTAGAAATGAAAAACCTTCTAATTTGTTTATTTATGGAAAAACAGGTACAGGAAAAACACTTTCAATGAAACATATTGTAAATTCTATGAAAGAAATAGCTGAAAAAAATAATATTGCTTTAAAAACCATATATATCAATTGTAAATTAAAACGTGTAGCTGATACAGAATATAGATTAATTTCACAATTAATAAAAAATTTTGGAAAAGAAGTGCCTGCTACAGGTTTACCTACAGATGAAATATATAATATATTTTATAAATTGTTAGATGAAGATAAACAAGTAGTTCTTTTAATTTTAGATGAGATTGACCAATTAACCAAAAAAATTGGAGATGAAATTCTTTATAATTTAACAAGAATAAATGCAGAATTAAAAAATTCACAAATATGTTTAATAGGTATATCTAACAATTTAATTTTTGCAGAAAATTTAGATCCTAGAGTAAAAAGCAGTCTTTCAGAAGAAGATATCATTTTTCCACCTTACAATGCCCTTCAAATACAAGATATCTTACGAAATCGTGCTGAATCGGCATTCAATCAAGGTACAGTTCAAACAGGTGTAATTGAAAAATGTTCAGCATATGCTGCCCGTGAACATGGTGATGTACGAAGAGCGATTGATTTATTACGTGTTGCAGGAGAAATTGCAGAACGAAGTGGAGATTCACAAGTTGAAATAATTCATTTAGATACAGCAGAAAAAAAAGTAGAATCTGATAAACTCATCAATGCTGCAATGAATCAACCACGACAGTTTAAATTGGTTTTATATGCCATTATGTTAATAAGTCCCCAAAAGCGTCATTTTTTCACAGGAGAAATTTATGAAATTTATGGATCTTTATGTAAAAAAAGTAATTTGAATATATTAACACAACGTCGGGTTTCAGATATACTGGCAGAACTTGATATGCTTGGAATTATTAATGCAAAAATTATTTCTAAAGGACGTTATGGAAGAACAAGAGAAATTAATTTATCTCTCGATGAAGGAATAATTACCAAACTCAAAGAAATGTTAGAAAAATCATTACAACTATGACAATAAGCCGCGAAAAATTAATTGAAGAAATGTTTGAGAAAGGGATTTTAATAAATGAAGAACTTCTCAAAGGAGATATAGATGAAACCCTACTTGAAAAATTAAAAACAGAATCGGATTTAATTGTGCTTAATGACGCTTATGTCGATGTAATAAAACAAGAATCTTCTCTTATTGATTGGTATGAAGTAGATAAAGTACGTGTTCATGCAGAAAAAGATAGGGATGACGATTTATATCAATCTCAATTACAAAATTTTAAAAATTCTACATTAACCTTTGAAATGCCTCAAAAAACACAAAAACAAGAAGTATCAAGTTTAGAAGTAGAAATAGATCACACGGAAGATTTCAATTTAGGCACTTTAGAATCTTCCAAAGAACTAGAAAAATTAGAATTAGAATTACCTCCTTTAAATATAGATCAACCTTCCTCTGCCGTTACAATTCTCATTTCTTATGAAAATAAACCTTGGAAATTTGAAGTTGCCGATTTTACCAATTTTTTCACTTCTAGATTTAAATTTTTAGAAGGAATCCTCAGAAATCGGCAAGAATTACAAAACATGCTTTCAATAAGCAGAGTTTTAGAAAAAAAAGAACGTGAAAATATATCTATTATTGGCATTGTTGATGAAATTGGTGAAACAAAAAATGGAAATCTTATGCTTACATTAGAAGATTTTACAGGAAAAATAAAAGTATTAATCACAAAAAGTAAAAAAGATTTATTTTTAGATGGGAAAGATTTAGTTTATGATGAAGTTGTTGGAATTTCAGGTGTAACAGGAGATAAAATAATTTTTGCAGAAAATATAGTCTGGCCTGATATTCCTTCTACACATATTATTAAAAAAGGACCAGAAGAAGAATATGTTATTTTTTTATCAGATATTCATGTAGGTTCAAAATTATTTTTGGAAGATTCCTTTAAAAAATTTATTCAATGGACAAATGGAAAAATAGGGAACGAAACACAACGAAATATTGCAAGTAAAGTAAAATATATATTTATTGCAGGAGATTTAGTTGATGGAATAGGAATTTATCCAGGTCATGAAACTGAATTATCTATAACTACAATTGAAGGACAATATAAAAAATTTGTAGAATTAATTAAAGAAATACCTTCACATATTCCCATAATTATATGCCCAGGAAATCACGATTTAGTTCATTTGGCAGAACCGCAACCCGTTTTTTATCAACAATTTGTACCTGGGTTATTTGATCTTCCTAATGTAAAATTGGTTACAAATCCTGCATTAATTAATATTGGGAAAAAAGGAGATTTTGATGGTTTTGATGTTCAAATGTATCATGGGTATAGTTTTGATTATTATGTTGCAAATGTGGAATCCATACGAAACGGAGGAGGTTATAAGAGGGCAGATTTAATCATGAAATTTCTTCTTAAACGACGACATATGGCACCTTCATTTACCTCAACTCCTTATTATCCAGGACATAAAGAAGACCCTTTATTGATTAAAAAAGTTCCAGATTTTTTCATCACAGGACATATCCATTATTCATCCGTTGCAAATTATAAAGGAATTACAATGATTAGTGGAAGTTGTTGGCAAGGGATGACTTCCTTTCAAGAAAAATTAGGCCATAATCCTGAACCGGGTCGAGTGCCAGTTGTAAACCTAAAAACACGCGAGGTTAAAGTGTTAAGATTTTAATATGGTTGTAGTAGCATCACCAAAAATTCAAGCGTACTTTAACAACATAAATGCAGAAGTTACACGTAGTTATAATATTGCAAAAATAGCAAGAGAAAAAGGATTAGATCCAGAAAGGGAAGTACCAATTCCAATTGCTAAAAACATGGCTGAACGTGTGGTTGGATTAATTTCTGTGATGTCACCCCAAATTCAAAATACAGGTATTCCTGAAAGAATTATTGAATTAGAACAAGAATATGGTATGTTAGATTGGCGTGTTGGTTTTAAAATTTCAGAAGAAGTTGCAAAAGAACAATTTTGTAAATTTAAGGACAAAAAGGAAGCTATGGAAGTGGGGATTCGTGTAGGGTTTGCATATTTAACATTAGGAATTGTATCTGCACCATTGGAAGGATTCATAGGGTTAGAAATAAAAAAACGAAGAGATGGCAAAGAATATTTTGCATTACAATATGCGGGGCCTATTCGTGCAGCAGGAGGGACTGCTTCTTCAACATCTGTCATTTTATCAGATTATGTTCGTGTTAAAATGGGATACGCTCCTTGGGATCCCGACGAAAAAGAAATTAATAGATATATTACAGAAGTAAATGATTATAATGATCGTGTCACAAATTTACAATATAAACCATCCGATGAAGAATTAAAATTTATGTTACAACATTTACCTGTCGAAGTTGATGGAGATCCAACAGAAAGATTTGAAGTCTCCAACAATAAAGATCTTGATAGAATTCCTACCAATATGATTAGGGGGGGTGTTGCTTTAGTATTAGCAGAAGGATTATCTCAAAAGGCACCTAAATTATGGAAGCGTCTTGGAAAATGGGGAAAAATTTTTGATTTAGAATGGGATTGGATGGAAGAATTTATTGAAATTAAAAAAAGAATTCACGCAGCACAGGGCTCACAAAAAGGTGATGAAGAACAAGATTCTGGAAAAAAAACAGTCCAAGCAAATAATACTTTTATTATGGATTTAGTTGCGGGTAGACCCATTTTAACACATCCCCTTGCTGAAGGTGGATTCCGATTACGGTATGGAAGAGGGAGAACTACAGGATTCTCTGCATCTGCATTACATCCAGCCACCATGGTTGTATTACAAAAGTTTGTTGCTATAGGTACACAATTAAAAGTAGAACGGCCAGGAAAGGCATGCACTATTACAGTTTGCAATACTATAGACGGTCCTATTGTACGATTGAAAGATGGTTCATTAATACAATTAAATACAGAAGAAGAAGCGCAGAAAGTTTTTACTAGTATTCAAGAAATAGTTTTCTTAGGTGATATTCTTTTCAATTATGGTGATTTTTCAGAAAATGGTCAAGCGTTAGTACCTGCAGGATATTGTTCAGAATGGTGGGCAGTAGAATTAGAAAAATCATTAGAGCAAAAAAAATCAACATTAAATGAATCACGATTAAAAGAATTAGTTTCAGATCCTCTCTTTAAGAAACCAAGTTTTGAAGAATCAATTTTACTTACAAAAGAATTACACCTTCCTTTACATGCCGATTATACCTTTTTTTGGAAATTAATGCCAAGTGAAAGTTTATCGTTTTTAATACAATGGATGAAAGAAGGAAAAATAAAACGGGATTCCAATGACATACAAAAAATAATTATCCCTTATTACAAAGAAAAAGAATTACATCAAAAAGGAAAATTAATATTGGACTTATTAGGTGTACCTCATTTAATTATTAGTAAGGAAAATGTGGTGATAGAATCAAAAGAAGCTAAAGCACTTGCATTTTCTTTAGGTATAAATTCACAACAGGATTTACAAAATCTCATATTTGAAATTCATGAAGGAAAAACAGCGTTAGATATTCTCAATCAGAAAAACACCTTTATATTGCGTGACAAAGCAGGCACATTTATAGGTGCTAGAATGGGAAGGCCCGAAAAAGCTAAGATGCGACACTTGAAAGGATCGCCTCAAGTAATGTTTCCTGTAGGCGATGAGGGGGATCGTTTACGAAGTTTTCAAGCAACATTAGAACATGGAAAAATAACAAGTAATTTTCCTTTATTTTATTGTGATTCTTGCAATATAAATATGATATATCCTTCTTGTGAAGAATGTGGGAAAGAATGTTCAAAAAAATATTATTGTAGGTTTTGTGGAGATTTAGATAAAGAAACCTGTAGGCATGGCGATGGCGTACCTTACAAAACACAAGAACTAGATATCAAATATTATTTTGAAAAAGCAAAGGAACGTTTAGGAGAAAATTTACATCCTGATCTCATTAAAGGTATTCGTGGAACGTCAAATAAAAATCATTTTGTGGAACATTTATCTAAAGGAATTTTAAGAGCAAAACATGGTGTTTATGTAAATAAAGATGGAACTACGCGATTAGATTGTACAGAATTACCTCTCACCCATTTCAAACCAAAAGAAATTAACACTTCCATTGAAAAACTTAAAGAAATGGGATATGATGTAGATATCAAAGGAAATCCATTAGAAAATGATAATCAAATTTTAGAAATGAAACCCCAAGATGTTATTGTTCCCGGGTTTGATTCTCTAGAAGAATCTGGACCAAAAGTATTAACCCGCGTATGTAATTTTGTAGATGAATTATTAATTAAATTTTATAAAATAGATCCATTTTACAATATTAAAAAACCAGAAGATTTAGTAGGTCATTTGATTATAGGATTAGCTCCTCATATTTCTGCAGGTTTAGTGGGAAGAATAATTGGATTCTCAGAAACCCAAGGTATGATTACGCATCCCATGTATCATGCAGGTCTTAGGAGGGATTGCGATGGAGATGAAGCATGTATTATGTTATTAATGGATTCATTATTAAATTTTTCTCGACAATTTCTCCCAGAAAGACGAGGCGCAAAAACAATGGATGCACCATTAGTATTGACCTCTACATTAAATCCTACAGAAGTTGATGATCAAGTACATGGAATGGATGTGGTATGGCGATATCCTTTAGAATTCTATGAAGCGGCATTAGAAATGAAAAACCCTTGGGAGGTAAAAGTAAACGGAAAAAAGATTGAACAATTAGGAGATCGCCTAGATAAAGAAAACCAATTTGAAGATTTTGGATTTACACATCACGTTGACAATTTCAATAGAGGAGTTCAATGTAGTGCTTATAAAACTCTTCCCACAATGGTCGATAAATTAATTGGACAAATGGATATTGCCCAAAAAGTACGTGCTGTTGATATGGATGATGTCGCAAAATTAGTAATCCAAAAACATTTCTTAAAAGACATCAAAGGAAATTTCAAAAAATATTCCATGCAAAAATTTAGATGTGTCAAATGTAATGCAAAATATAGAAGACCCCCACTATCTGGTAACTGTTCAGAATGTCGTGGAAAATTAATATTTACAATATCCCAAGGATCTGTGGTAAAATATTTAGGACCGTCCATAACTTTATGTGAAAATTACAATTTTTCACCTTTTTTGAAAGAAACCATAAATATGTTAAAATTTAATATAGATACTTTGTTTGGAAAGGAGAAAGATAAACAAATAGGGTTAGGGGAGTTTATGGGGTAATTATTTGGTTGCAATAAAATATATTATACTGAAATTCCTTAATTACCGAATGGAATTTCATATATAGTTCGCCTAATTGAAGTTGAACTCAATAAAATCTAAGTTCTAAAAGATAAAATTCCCCCAAAAAAGAATAAAAACATTTATATATCTCTTTAAAAACAATTATTTATAATATGGTATTTGAATCATTTACAAAAAAACCATTTAAAGATAGGTTAAAAGATACTGGGTTTCTAATTAAAAATTCATTTACAATAATTGGAAAGGATAAGGACATTAAAACTCCAACAATTCATATGATTGTTTTATCAACAATTATTACAACCTTTATTTATAGTGCAATTTTAACTTTCTTTTTAAGACAATTTGTTATGATTGGAGTTTTATTGTTGCTACTAACATTTTTCATATTAATTCCATTTAGATTTTTTTATAATGTAAGACAGAAAGCAGATCAGAGTTGGATTGTATATAACACAGTTTGTGGTAAAGATATAAGCTACAATGATGCTCACAATCATACTAAATCAGAAAAAGGAAAATTAAGAATAATTGCTTTTGTAGATATTATAATGAAATATGCCAATAGTCAAAAAGGTAATAAGAAAGGCATAATGGGTGTTTTGATAAGTTTATTTTTAAGTTTTCTAAATGAAGTTTGGGATTTATTGAGTCATTATATGTTACCAGCAATTGTAATAGAACAAAAGCCATTAAAAGAAATTGTTCCAGAAATCAAATCATTAAAAAATAATGTGCCTGCAACTTTAGTAGGAGTATTTGGGATTGATTTTGTAGGTAGTGTTATTGGTTCATTGTTTGGTGGAATATTTTTTGTTTCTTTATTAATTTCAGTTGGAATTGGTTATTTAATTGCAATGTTTACAGAGGTAACAGTTTTAACTTTTGGCTCTTTTTCATTCTCTTGGGTTCCAGTATTCATAATGCTGTTTTTAGTTTCAATAATTGGTGGGGTATACAAGAAAATTGTTGAATCAACAAAGGTAATTTATTTCACAATTTTTTATACTTCAATTATGAGACCAATGAACATTTCACAAGAATTAAGAGGAGAATTAACAAATTATTTGTCAATGCAAAAGTCAGACTTTACACCTCAACAACAACCAACACCAAACCAGCAATATATTAATCAATTGTCCAATTATATTAAACAATATGAAACTAGCGGATATTCTGAA
>PCYG01000054.1:9317-19322 GCA_002763025.1 Candidatus Woesearchaeota archaeon CG10_big_fil_rev_8_21_14_0_10_32_24
AGCAATTAATAATCTTAAATAAATTTTTTGGGGGAATTTTAAAATATAGACTCCCTGCGGTCGAAATTGATAAACGAACTTAGATTTTACTTTGATTTTTTGCCTTCGGCATCGTTGCACTAAAAACCAATCCTAACGGAGAGTTTAACAAGGATCCTGACGTTAATATTGTTCGCTTTTAATGGAAACTCACTATACATCACAATTCTGATGATATTTGTCCCACTTTTTATCTACGGGAATTAAAGGTTTTACCCAGGTTAATGCAAACTCACTATATATCACATAGGCTTATTCAAGTACAACTTCTGCATGGGGGACGCCTTCAACATATAAAATCCTTTCAGGATTAATTAAATCTAATTCGACTCCTATTGCCACAGATTCTTTGCCTGTAAAATGGACATCTCTACTTTTTTGTAATAATAATTTAATATCCTCTTTAGTTTTTTTTTCACCAAGATAAAAATCCTGTGTCAAATCTAATTGTAATTTACCTTCTTCAAAGCTTTTTCCAATTAAATTAGAGTCTGTAACAACAAGGAGAATTCCATATGGACCATTTTTTTGCGAAACAATCATCGTACAATTTTAACAGGTTTCCTAGAACCACAAGCTTGACACTTAAGATACATCACACCAGCTTTGCCTTCTTCAATTTTTGTTTCTGGTTTACTACATTCAGAACAAAATACAAACTCACTGGCATATTTTGCAATTTTCTTGTTAATTTTTGTTGCAGAAACTTTAGTTCCAAAGATAGCACGATCCCGTACAAATTTTCCCGGGGTTGCAAGTTCATGTAATAAATATTTCAATAAATGTTCTGGATCCCTATCTAAATCCTTTGCAATCTGTCTTAAATTAATAATTACGGTCTTATTTCCTTCAAGATGTCCTTTTACATTTTCAATGGTAAACCTAGAATTTCCATGTGTAATCTCGGGCAATTCCTCTTGCACCTTTTTCAACATTGTTTCATAATCTTCCATTATAGATATAATTTGGTTCATTCTTTTATAAACTTTTACAAAACTTTTATATACCTTAATCATTTGTTTATAAATGCATATTAAAAAGAGGTGCATAAAAAATGGCAGGGTTAGAATTGGCAGAAGTGATTCTCGCAGTGATCGTTGGAACTTTAGCAGCAATTGTATATTCATTACGTGTATTGATCATGTTAGAACGAAGGGTTGCATCTATGGAACAAAATATCCAAAGAATAACATCACGTGTTCTGAAAGAAGAAGGCGTAATTGAAAAAATGATGGTAACTAAAAAATCTTCTTCACGTAAGAAGACAACAAAACATAAAAAACGTTAAACTATTTTTTTAATTTTTTTTAACTTTCTTTTCCACCTTTTTTTTCAATTTTTTTTTAGATGGCACTTTAAGAACTTTTTTAGAATTCATTTTTTTTTTAGTAGGTTTTTTAGTTGCTACTTCCTTTTTTAGAGGTAATTTTATAGTGGCCTTTTTACGCGCTGTAACTTTTTTCTTTTTGATCACCTCTTTTTTCTTCACTGCAACTTTCTTTTTTACAATTTTCTTTTTAACCGTTTTTACAATTTTTTCTTCCTTTTTTATTTTTAAAGGTTTTTTTACAGATTCCATTTTCTTAATTACCTTTTTCTTAGAAAGTACCTTTTTGATACTTTTTTTCCTCACCTTTTCTTTTGCTTTTTCTTCTGTTTTTCTTGCTTTTTCTTTAACTTGTTTTCGTTTTGTTTGGCGTTGTTTTAATAACATTTCGATCTCTTTCGAAAGCTCAATAATTTTAATTTCAAGTATTTCTATACGCTCTTTGCCATTATCTTGGTTAATAAGTTCCCCACATTCTGGGCAATGAAATTCAAAATCCATAGATTGATCAAAGTTTAAACGCACACAATCATTAGGGCACACAAAAAATAATTCTTGCTGTTCTTCAACTAATCGTTCATTTAATCGTTCAAGAATCTCCTTTTTACGTTTAAAATAACTAAATTTTATACTTTCAGGTAATAAGGTCCAATAATAAATATACCATCCTTTCTGCTTATCCTTTTTTCGTGTAAAAGCTACAATATTATGATTGTATAACGTATATAATAATCGCCTCACAACTTTAATATCGTAATTAATTTTAGTAGCTAAATCAAATTCAGAAACATTTTCTTTTCCAATCAAACTTTGTATAAGAGGTAAACCTTCATGACCAAGAATCTGAACAAGAATTTTTTCAATTTTTTTTGGTGTCAGGCGCATTTTAGGTTGGATGATTTAGAATTACGTAACTCTCACCTTTTAAATGTTTCGTTAAAATATAGTGTAATTTACTCTTAAAACACCCGTGTAGTCAAAAAAAATCTTTTTTGATATTATTTTTACCAATTAATTCCTCTCTAGTTAGGCCTCTCCTTTTTGCTACTTCTAAACTTACGGACCAAGATTTTCCGGCATCAATAAGATCCTCAAGCATGAGAAAATACCATTCATTACTACCAAATTTAACTGCAACCCAGGATTCAGCACCAAATTTTTGTGAAAATGTTTTTAACTGTTGAATTTCATCGTTTTGGAAATATTTTTTATGATCCTTTGTAACTTTACATTCAATCGCAACTCTCCTAATTGCATTTCCCGCCAAGATATCTGGTGCAGGATACTGAGAAGAACCTGAACCTGCAATACGAATGCATGACCACTCATTTTCATTAAAGAATTTTACTAAATCTCGCTCCCCTTTTGAACCTTTGGCTTTTTTGTTGATCATATTTCAACAACCATCAAATCTTCAGCAATCTGAACTTTCTTGAAATATTTCTTTGCTTCTTTCAGAACTTCTTTAGACTCCTTATATCTTCCAGAAATATGTGTAATGATTAATTTTTTAACCTTTCCTTTGGTCGCAATTTCACATGCATCCTTGATAGTAAGATGCATATATTTTTTTTTAGTAACATCCTTACCATGTGTACCTTCAGAAATTAATATATCGCAACCTTTCGCTAATTTATTAGCACCAGGACATTTCACAGTGTCTGCAATGTAACTTATTCTTTTACCTTTTACAGCATAGGTTACATCTTTATACAATATTTTTTTTCCATTACGTGTAACATTTTTACCTTTTTGTAACCTTCCTAACATTTCTCCTTTCAATCCTAACTTTTCTGCATTTTTAACATCAATACGCAATTTATCTTTCTCAATAAAGGAATACCCAATACAAGAAACCGAATGTTTCAAAGGATGTGCATGAATCATAAAATCATTCGTATCAACAATTTTTCCATGAGACACTTCGATTACATTATAATTAATCAAACTTCGGTAAGCGAAACCTTTTAACATATGATTTACATAAGTTTTTGAACCTTTAGGACCATAAATCTCTAAAATACCCTCACATCCATCTGCTTTCATTGCACTTATTAAACCGGGAATTCCAAAACAATGATCTCCATGCCAATGTGTAATAAATAATTTTGTAACACGCGCAGGTTTTAAACCTGCAAACCGAAATTGACGTTGTGTACCTTCACCGCAATCAAATAATAAATTTTCTCCTTTATAAGAAAATAAAATAGCAGAATGGTTCCTTTGTTTTGTAGGTTGCATACATCCAGTTCCAAGGAAAGTGATCTTAATCATAATTCTAAATCTCTTAAATCCTGCACTCTAGGCGAATAATCACGTGAATTCCTTCTATCAATAAGAATTGCCCTCATGCCTATTGCTTCAGCAGCTTTAATATCACTTTGCATACTATCTCCTACCATGACGCATTCATCAATTGTTAAATTTAAATCTTCAACAACACCAAGTAAACATTCAGGATTCATTTTTAATAATCCTGTTTTACAAGATAATAATACATGATTGAAATATTGTTCTAAATGATATTTTTCAATAACTTTTGATGCTGAAAAATGGTCTGTATTTGAAACTAAGATCAATTGATATTTATTCTGTAAATCTTCTAGCACTTGGATTGTTTCTGTATAAGGTTCTGCTAGCATCCATGATTTATTCCATATACCTACTAATTCATCTAGAATAAAATCGGGACATTCAATACCAAATTCTCTCCCTACAGCAATAAAAGCATCTCGTAAAGAGGAGAATTCTTTTGTCATCATTGCATTTTCCATACGTATTACATATTCAGAGAATGGCAACCTAATATTGAGAATATCTTTCACTTGTTTGATAGGGCTATGCACACCATTTTCTACCAACGTTCCCCATAAATCAAATATTACTGCCTTTGTTACCATTAATTATTCCTCTAAAACAAATCAAATATCATTACTTAATTTATAATATTATTAAGTTAACTCAAATATAAATGTTTTGTCTATTTGTAAGTAAGAAAGAAACCATCTTCGCCTGCACTCAATACTAAATTCTCAACTTGTTTATCAAAACTGAAGATATTAAATAGGTAATACAGGTTTACTTGTTCATTGTTAATTGTAAGTTTTGCAGTAAATACCCCCTCACTAACCAAACAAATTTTCGTAGGACCAGGCGTTTCAAGATCTACGCAATCTCCCAAATTTTTAAAGAAAAACCAATATTGATTATCTGACAATTTAAATTGTGTATTTGGGCCTTTAACTACAGTAGGAGCGGATACATTTAATGTAACTGTAACTTCATTATTTGTTTCGTCCTGTTCATCAACTTCATTATCGGGATCAACGACATATGTAAATGTATGTTCGCCTGAATCAGCAACCGAAAAGATATTAAAAAACCCCCTATCTGCCACAGTAAATGGAAGGCTCTCATTAGGTTTTAATGTGATTGTTGGTGCTGTTGAAACATATTCTCCTTTTTGGAATATGTCATTCGAAACTGCTTTTTGGAAATATTCTATATCATCAGTCCCAATAATAGGTACGCCTTGAGGATATTTAAATTCTCCACCAACTGTTTTTATGTCTCCAGTATAGGTATATAACGGATTTGCTGATCCTCCCCGCCATTGATTATCTTGTGGCATCTTTAAACTAAATCGGGAGGTCACGGGCTCATCTCCAATATTCGTTATAGTATAAGGAATAAAAACATCCTGTTCAAAACCAGTTTGTAGAAGAACTTCTGGAGTTCCTGTAGTAATAATAAGATCTCCCTTTGCAAATACACCTAAAGAAAGAATAACAGTTAAAATAATTGTGATTCCAAATAATTTATTCATGTACAAAAGATTCATTTTCAACTATATAAACTTTACCATTAACTATTTATACTAAACCCCATTCCCAAATTGTATGAAAACATCAGATAAACTTACATTAATCAAAGAAGTTGGAGAGGAAATCATTACAGAAGAAGATCTCATTAAACTTCTTGAATCTAAAAAACAATTAATTGCCTATGATGGATTTGAACCCTCTGGACAAATTCATATTGCACAAGGATTGTTACGTGCAATTAACATCAACAAATTAACAAGCGCCGGTATTAAATTCAAAATTCTCGTTGCAGATTATTTTGCAATGCTTAATAATAAATTAGGTGGTGATTTAGAAAAAATTCAAACAACCGGCAAATACGCAATTGAAGTATGGAAGTCTTGTGGTATGGATTTAAAAAATGTTGAATTTGTGTGGGCGTCAGAGTTTTATCAAAAGAATCCTGATTATTGGAAAACTGTGATGAAGCTCGCGATAAATTCTACAGTTACAAGAGTCTTACGATGTTCCCAAATTATGGGGCGTGAAGAAGGAGACAAATCTAAAGCATCCCAAATTATGTATCCTTTAATGCAAGCAGCTGATATCATTCATCTTAATGCAGACATTGCACAATTAGGATTAGATCAAAGAAAAGTAAATATGCTTGCACGAGATATATTTCCTAAAATTGGAAAAGAAAAACCAATCGCCATCCATCACCATATGCTCTTAGGATTACAATTTAGCCAATCAAATTTAGAAGGTATTGACAGAAAGATTGCAATGAAAATGTCTAAATCAAAACTAGACACGGCCATTTTTATGACAGATTCCGAACAAGAAGTACAACGCAAATTTAAGAAAGCACATTGTATCGATACTATTATAGAAGATAACCCCGTTTTAGAATATGCAAAATATATTGTTTTTGAATTAATGGAAGAATTAAAAATAGAACGCCCAGAACAATATGGGGGTAATCTTTCATTCAAATCATATGAAGAATTAGAAAACACATTTTTATCTGGCACTTTAAAATCAATTGACCTTAAAACGGGTGTTGCATTTGCAATCAATAAACTTCTTGAACCAACACGCACCCACTTTTCAAAAGGGAATCCAAAGAGATTATTAGAACAAGTGCAAAGTTTTCAAGTTACAAGGTAATTATTTGCCTTCAACAATAGCTATTGTATAATATTTAAAGTATTTTTTAAGCACACGCTTTATATCAGTAATTGTTACTTTCTTAATTTCATTTACAAAATTCTTCATATAACGTGCATCATATATTTGGTTCCAGAATAATAGTTGATCTGCAACTTTTTGCACATCTTCCATAGAAAGTAAATAATTTCCTTCCACAAAATCCTTCGATTCTTTCAAATCCTTCTCAGTAATAAATTCAATTTTTTTAATTTCTTCTAGCGCCAATTTTTTAACTAAGGAAATATTTTTTCGTTCAATTGTGGCATAGATTGCAAAATATCCAAAACCAGCTTCTGAAATATGTTGTGTTCCAACTTCATATGCTAATCCCTGCTTTCCCCTAATCTCTGTAAACATCCTTCCTGATTGACCACGGCCCAAAATTCCATTGATAACTTCTAACACATAACTATCTTTATGGGAGCGAGGTACAGTTTTAAATCCAATAATTGTATAGGTATTGACATTCTTCTTCTTCCTTCTATAAATTTCATTTTGTTTCAAAACGGGTTCTTTTATTTTTGGTAATTGTTTTCTATTTCCCTTTGGGATATTAGAAAAAACTTGGACTTCCTTTTTCCAATTTGGCACATCACCTACAACCGAGATAACCATATTACCAGAAACGTAATGCTTATGGAAATAAGCTAAGACCTTTTCTCTTGTCAAGTTTTTAATTATTGTTCGATCACCATACGTTGGATATTTTGCAGGATACTTTTTGAAAATATTACTTTGTAATAAAAGCCATTGATAATAACTCGGTTCATCATTTACCATTTCAATTTCTTTAAGAACGATATTTTTTTCTTTCTCAATATTTTCTTTTTTAAACAAAGAATTTGTCATAATATCTGCAAGGATATCTGTTGCTTTATGGAAATGTTTGTTTAACACTTTAATGTAAAAACATGTTCGTTCATTTGTGGTATAGGCATTAAAATCTCCCCCAATACTTTCAATCTCATTTGAAATCTCTTGATTTGTTGGCCTTTTCAAAGTACCCTCAAAAAGAATATGTTCTAAAAAATGTGAGATCCCTCGTTCTTCTGGGGCTTCGTGATTGCTTCCAGTTTTAATCATAATTTGGACTACAACTGCATTTCTTTTTTTTTCTTCGTACAAAACCTTAAGCCCATTTTTGAGCGTAATTTCCCTCATATTCCTCTTTTTACCTAGTAGAAGTATTATTTTATAGTTTATAAGAGTTGTGTAAACCTGTAAAGACTTAATGAAAGATTTTTAAACCTTCAAAAACTTCTCACATTTATGAAACTTTCCGAATTTCAAAAACATCTTGAAGAAAATAATATTAATTTAACATTCCTAATTTCTCCAGATCCAAATATTACCTATTTCACTCAAATGAAACCTTCCCATGCATTTTTAATCATCAAAAAAAACGATGCGAAATTTCTCATTACAAAATTAGATGCAAAACCCAATCTCAAAAATATTTCTATTAATTACATTGCAAAAGATTGGGAAATAAAACTAAAGGACTCTAAAATAAAAACAATCGGAATTAATAAAGAACTTCTTTCAATTCAATACCAAGAAAAGTTACAAAAAATATACCCCAAAGCAAAATTTGTAGACATTTCCCAAAAACTAAAACAATTACGTTCACAAAAAACGCCAGAAGAACTTACAAAAATTACAAAGGCATGTAAAATTACATCCAACGCATTTAATGAATTAGTTAAAACATTTTCATCTAAAAACTTCAAAACTGAAAACGATGTGGCATTTTTCTTAGAGAAATATATGAAAGATAAGGGATGCGAAATTGCATTTCCTACCATAGTTGCATCGTCAAAGAATGGTGCAATACCTCACCACATCACCACTAATCAAAAATTAAAGAACGGGTTCATAGTTTTAGATTTTGGAGCATGTTACCAACATTATAATGCTGACATGTCGCGTACAATTTACCTTGGGAATCCTTCACAAAAAGAAAAAGATACTTATGATTTATTATTGAAGGCCCAACTTTCCGCAATTGATGAAATTAAAAATAATCTCTCATTTATGCATTTAGATAAAATAGCACGATTCAAATTAGGCAAATATAATTCTAATTTTGTTCATTCCTTGGGGCATGGGGTGGGAGTTGAAGTTCATGAAGCCCCTCAATTTAAAAATCATCAGATCCAAAAGAATCAGGTTTTTACAATTGAACCTGGCATTTATTTTAAGAAAAAATTTGGCATAAGAATAGAGGATACCCTCATTTTTAATGGAAAAACAAAGATTTTAACAACATCTTCTAAAAAGTTGTTTACCTTTAAAATTTAGAAATATCTCATTTAAAAAACCACAAGGTTTTTAAAATGGTTCGCAATCAAGCAGGAATAGGCATAAGCACTAAAAACAAGGGTACTGAATTTCTTCAGAAATCCATGTTAATAGAATTTATAAAATTTGGAAAATGCACTTTTTTTCCGTAACCTTTATAAATACGCTGTTGGGGCTATAGTGTAGCTTGGAAGAGAAGAGTAAATCTCTTGTTTGAGTAATCTATCACTAGCGGTTTGGGACCGCTGAACCCCGGTTCGAATCCGGGTAGCCCCACTTTATAATTAAGGTAAGAAAGAATGACAGGATCCACAAAACGTTTTGGACCACGATATGGTCGTAGAACAAAAAGTAAATTCGATAAAATAGAATCGGAACAACAAAAAAAGCACAAATGTCCCTACTGTAATAAAACAGATGTACGTAGAGTTGCAATGGGAATATGGCAATGTGCAAAATGCGAATCCAAATTTGCGGGTAAAGCATACACTCTCTAGAGGTTACTAAAAATGTACTATCTTTGTTTTGATTGCGGAAAAAAAGTTGACGATGAATATACTCGTACAAAAGTAAGATGCCCCTACTGTGGCGGAAAAATTCTTTATAAAGATCGAAGAACTATCGCAAAAGTAAAGGCACGTTAAAAGGTATTTTACTATGGGCCAGAAGATTCAACAATTACAATCTATGCAGCAAAATTTACAAAATATTGTAATGCATAAACAACAAGTTGAATCCCAGTTAATTGAATTAAATTCTGCCTTAAAAGAAATTTTTACAACAGCACAAGCATATAAAATCGTGGGTAAAATTATGATTGCATCTTCTAAAGATCAATTACAACAAGAATTAGAAGACCAAAGGGAAGTAGCTAATATTCGTTTGAAAAGCATTCTAAAACAAGAAGAAAGTTTCAAACATAGTATAGAAGATCTTCAACAAGAAGTTGTGAAAGAACTCCAAGAGGAGAAAAATGAACAATGAACTTATCCAGGAAGCTCTTGAATGTCTTGAAATATTAAATGAAGATGCAGATGCAAGTAAACGTATCAAAGAAAAAGCTCGTAAAGTAATTGCTCTTCTTAATAGTCAACAGGAATTTGTATTAGACAAAGCCCTAATGGAACTGGAAGAATTAACATCAAGTGAAATTTCTTCTTATCATAGAACACAAGTATGGGATATTGTTAGTTTATTAGAAAGTGCAAAAAATTAATTTTATTTATTGTTTGCGAATGGGTTTATACCCCGCTGCTTGCAGCGACTAATTAAGAGCAAACACATAAAAACAAAATTGTTTTTAGTGCAAAAATGAAACTCATT
>PCYG01000054.1:19330-24282 GCA_002763025.1 Candidatus Woesearchaeota archaeon CG10_big_fil_rev_8_21_14_0_10_32_24
TTATTTATTTTTGAGAAAATTCAATCTTTCACTCTAAATTTACTTTTCATAAATAATGCATTTGGCACATAGAGAATATCTCCAGGTTCAGTTTTAATTTCAGTTTCCATGAATCCTATTCTCACAACCCTTCCATTAATTTCTCTAATATTTACATGGTGTCCTTCTTTCATTTTTCCTTTTTTTTGAATATATAACCATCCAATAAAATTAGGAATGACATCTTTCATACCAACAAGAAATGTTAAAATAAGTAACATTAAAACTGCACCAACAATTAATAGCAATACATAAGATCCAATCCCCAAATGCTGTAAGAAAAATACAATTGTAAAAAGGTATACCAAATAAGTTACAATGTTACTTACAATAGATTCTAAATTATGAGTTAACCCAATTTTTCCCATAATCCTATTTAATTCTACTTCTTTTAAAATTCGGTCTAAAATTTTTTTAACAAGAATTCCGATACCAAATCCTACAAGAAGTATCACAATTCCTACAAGAATCTTGTTAAAATAAGTTCCGAGTGTACTGAAAAATTCTACCATTGAATCACTTTAAGCAGGATTTGTCTATATAAAGATTACGTAAATAAAGGCGTTATTCCCAAATATAAAGAAACCATTAAAAACAACTCAATCTATTTCCCTTTTAATGGTTGATTATAATAAGGATATCAAGGAACTTGAGGATGAAATCAAGAAGACTAAGTACAATAAAGCAACCCAAGGACATATTGGTAAAATAAAAGCAAAGATTGCCATGCTTAAAGAAAAGCAGGATCAACGTGTAGGCAAAAAAACAGGTTCTTCATCTTATGGATTTACAGTGAGAAAGAGTGGTGATGGAACCGTTTTATTGTTAGGATTCCCTTCAGCCGGTAAATCTACCCTATTAAATGTTATAACTGGTGCAGATTCACAAGTTGCGGCATATGCCTTCACTACCTTAACCGTTGTCCCAGGTATGTTAAATTATAAGCAAGCAAAAATTCAAATTTTAGATGTTCCAGGAATCGTATCCGGCGCAGCATCAGGCCGTGGAAGGGGAAGAGAAGTTCTTACGGTAATTCAAAATGCAGATCTCGTTTTAATTGTTGTTGATGTCACAACACCAGACCATTATCCTGCAATCTTACGTGAAGTGAAAGAAGCAAATATTCGCCTAAATCAAAGAAAACCAGAAGTTTATATTAAGAAAAAAGGAATTGGGGGAATCAATATTGGACGTACAGTTCCAACAGAAATTGACGATGATACCATTAAAGAAATCATGCGTGAGTTTAAATTTGTGAATGCTGATATTCTAATTAGGAGTTCTTTAAATGTAGACCAATTTATTGATTGCATTGAAAACAACAAAAAATATGTGCCTGCAATTATTTGCTTAACAAAAGCGGATATGGTATCCGCTACAGAAATCAAAAAAGTTAAAAAACAGATTGGTGCAGATTTGGTTCTTTCAGCACATGAGAATATAGGAATTGACGAGCTTAAAGAAATGATTTTTGAAAAATTAGATTTCATGCGGATTTATATGAAAGAACCCCGTAAAGAAGCAGATTTGAATGAACCTATGATTATTCCCCATGGTTCAACATTACAAAATGTTTGTAATAAAACACATAAAGATTTTATTAAGAAATTTAGATTTGCACGTATATGGGGAAAATCTGTAAAATTTCCAGGCCAACAATTCCAAAGATTAAATCACGTTTTACAGGATGGAGATATTGTAGAGATCCATATAAGATAACTTTCAATTTCTCAGACTGATTTTCTCAATTTAATAAATTTGTAAATTCTCAACTATACTTTTATAAAAACGCACATCAAATAGTTGCTTATGTGTGGCATCATCGGAATATTTCATCATGAACAAGCAAAACAGCAAGTAGAAACAGCGCTAGATATTCTTAAGAATAGAGGAAAAGACGACACTAAGATCCTTGAATTATCTCAGGGAGTGATTGGTCACACCTTACATGCAGTTGTAAATCATGTTCCCCAACCACTACAAGCAAAAGGGACCCTTACCGCAAATTGTGAAATTTATAATTGGAAGGAATTAGCCCAAAACCATAATCTCAAAGTAAAAAATGATGCAGAATTATTACTTAAATTTCTTGACAACAATCAAAGTATAGAGGAATTAGATGGTGTGTTTGCATTTGCATACATTAATGATAATATTATAACACTAGCACGAGATTTGTTTGGAGTAAAACCATTATGGTTTGTACATAATAGAGATCAATTTGCATTTACTTCTGAAAAAAAAGCGTTAGAAAAATTAGGTTATATTGACATTCAAGAATTAAATCCAAGAAGTATTCTTAGATATAATATTCACACTAAAGAAATAACATTCAATAACCGAGAATTTGTAACTTACTTGCCAGAACATGAAGATTCCTATCAAAATCTTAAACAACATACAGAAGAACTTCTTTACAAAGCTATTGAAAAACGGATTCCTCATCAAAAATTTGGGTTACTTTTTTCAGGAGGGATTGATTCAACATTCCTTGCAAAACATTTCAAAGATCAAGGATACGATTTTACCTGTTATACAGCCGTACTCGATATAGAGAATAAAACCCCTTCAGATTTAGTTGCAGCTCAAGAAGTAGCAAAAGAACTCGGATTGAAACTCAAAATTAAAAAGATTAAAGTGGAAGATGTCTCTCAATATTTAAAAAAAATTGTGCCACTCATTGAAGATTCCAATGTGGTTAAGGTGGGAGTTGCACTTACATTTTACTTAGCATGTGAATTAGCGAAAGAAGATGGTTGCAAAGTTATTTTTTCAGGTTTAGGAAGTGAAGAAATTTTTGCAGGGTACGATCGCCATAAAAAATCATCTAACATTAATCAGGAATGTGTTTCTGGATTATTAAAAATGTACGAACGCGACCTTTACAGAGATGATGTTCTTACAATGGATCAAAATCTAGAACTTAGATTACCATTTTTAGATAGAACATTAGCAGAATTTTCTTTAAAGATTCCCGAAGAATATAAAATCAAAGAAGAAACGACGAAATTTATCCTCCGAGATATTGCACAATCTAAAGGCCTATCCAAAGAGTTTGCGTTTAGAAAAAAAAAAGCTGCACAATATGGTAGTAGATTTGATTTTGCATTAGGGAAACTTGCAAAACAAGAGAATAAATCAAAGTCTGAATATTTGAAACAGTTTTACCCTTCTCACAATGTAAAATTAGGTGTGTTATTTAGCTCAGGAAAAGATTCTACATATTCTGCATACATCATGAAAAAACAAAATTATGATTTAACTTGCCTAATCACAATGAAATCAAAGAATCCAGATTCTTATATGTTTCAAACAGCTTCCATAAACATGGTAGAATTACAAGCAGAGGCAATGGGTCTCCCATTAATACAACAAGAAACTGAAGGAGAAAAGGAAGAAGAACTTAAAGATTTAGAATTAGCTCTACAGAAAGCGAAAGAGATTTACAAAATTGAAGGAGTAGTATCTGGCGCAGTTTTTTCTACATACCAACGAGATCGTATTGAAAAGATATGTGACAAATTAGGCTTGAAAATATTTTCTCCCTTATGGCATAAAGATCCTGAGCAAGAAATGAAAGAATTGTTACAACATAATTTTACATTCATTTTTTCTGCTATTGCAGCAGAGGGATTAGATCAGTCATGGTTAAATACCATTATTAATGAGAATATTTTAATAAAATTGAATAAAGTAAAAGGGGTTATGGTGAATGGTGAGGGAGGAGAATTTGAATCTCTTGTTTTAGATTGTCCCTTATTCCAAAAGAAAATAAATCTTTTAAACACGGAAGTTCTGATGGATTCCTCATGTTCAGGAAGGTTAATAATTCATAAAGCTAGGTTAGTAGACAAATGAACAAAAAAGTGATGTGTTTTGGAACATTTGATTTATTGCATGTGGGCCATTTAGATTATTTTAAACAGGCAAAAGAATATGGTGATTATCTCATTGTGGTAATAGCTCGAGATAAAACAAAAGAATTAGAACAAGAAAAAAAAGATGTCGCATTTTGTGAACACGAACGCCTTCAATTAATTTCAAGTATAAAAATTGTAGATGAAGCCGTTTTAGGTTATCCTGAAGACCATTTTAAAATTATTGAAGAAAAAAAACCAGACATTATTTTTTTAGGATATGATCATCCTAAGATAGAAGAAAGTTTAAAAGAAAAATTTAACATAGAAATATTACGTGGGAAACCCTATAAAACACATCATCATAAAAGTTCTATTATTAGGGAAAAGATTTTGAGATAGTTTTATAAATGTGAAAATATTCTCTTCATACAAGATGGTAAAAGAAGATGTGGCAAAATTTAAGTTTTATAGCATTTTAGCAATTTCGTTGATTGTTGTTTCTCTATTCCTAACGCTTGATGGCGAACAAAATTTAACAGGAGCAACGATTTATATCCAAACACAACCATATTTAGATGATTTACAACAGATCTCACCGGAGAAGATTCAAACTTTCATATCTGTAAAACAGCCAACCTTAAAAACATTAAAAACAACATTAGGTGTGAAATCATTTGCAGGAGAAATCGCAGATGAATTAAATTTTCCTAGGGAAATTGTAAAGATGTATGAACAAAATCCCCCTTATAAAATACTTTCTGATTCCTTATTTGCAGTTGAATTAGCTGCATCAGAAGAGGATACAAATTTTAGAAATGAATTAACCTGTTTAACCAAAATTGGTGCAAATAAATATGGTCATTGGAAATATAGTATGAATATATTTTCAGAATTAAAATTTCAAAAATGTCCCAACTCTCAAAAAACAGTTGGATTCATGAAACATACATTTTATGAAGATAACAACGATTTTCTATGTTCACAAGATAACAAGGGATTGTTTACAATAGATTTAAACAGTGGTTTGATTGAGAAAGGAGTACATTGTTAGCT
>PCYG01000054.1:24300-24942 GCA_002763025.1 Candidatus Woesearchaeota archaeon CG10_big_fil_rev_8_21_14_0_10_32_24
CTCCCTGCTTCTAACCTTATGAAAACTCCTTTATTATTAGTTGCAGGTTACCTCGGTGCTGGAAAAACAACTCTGTTAAAACACATTCTCAAAAATACAGGCAAAAAAGTTGCAATTCTCATGAATGAATTTGGAGAAATAGGAATAGATACAATAGAAATCCAAAAAGAAAACGTTGCCGTAAAAGAATTATTGGAGGGATGTGTTTGCTGCTCATTACAAGGAGAATTAGAGGCAGGTTTAAAAGAAATTATTAATGATTATAA
This sequence comes from Candidatus Woesearchaeota archaeon CG10_big_fil_rev_8_21_14_0_10_32_24, assembly GCA_002763025.1. GTDB lineage: Archaea > Nanobdellota > Nanobdellia > Woesearchaeales > GW2011-AR9 > 1-14-0-10-32-24. The sequence continues at coordinate 24,567 of PCYG01000054.1, forward strand.
TCCGGACATTGTGATAGTGGAAACAACAGGAATTGCAGAAGCTGACAATTTAGTATTAGGTATCGATAAGGACATAGATTTCGTGTCCTTAGATGCAGTTGTTACAGTTGTAGACGCAGATATTATGCAACGTTTTCCTGATGTAAGTGGATCTGCTGAAATTCAAATAAGAGCTGCAGATTTATTGCTATTAAACAAAATAGATTTGATTGATAATTTGAGTGATATTAAAGAAAAATTACATAGAATAAATCCACGAGCCCCTATTATTGAAACAGACCATTGTAAAGTTGATCTTAAAATTTTATTATCTGTTGAAGCAGACCATCACCATATCACAAAAAGTCATCCTCATCATCATATGGAATCATTTTCT
>PCYG01000056.1:0-1964 GCA_002763025.1 Candidatus Woesearchaeota archaeon CG10_big_fil_rev_8_21_14_0_10_32_24
AAATCAATAAGATTATTATTGATGAATTCAACAGGAAGAATTTATCTTCAAAAACGTTCTAATAACAAAAATGAAAATCCAGGGATATATGATAAAACCGTTGGTGGTCATGTTTCTGAGGGAGATACCTTTGGTTTAACTGTCATAAAAGAATGTGCTGAGGAATTAGGTTTTCCAGCCACTATTCTTCCTCAAAATGAATTCTTAAAAGCTATTAAAGTTACAAATTTGGAAATCATTGGAATATTTCAAAAAGTGGATTATATTGAAACGTTTCTTTCTGAAAGGATCGCACAAAATGGGACTAAGTTTATTCAACCATTCATAAATGAATCTTATATTGGTTATTATAATGGTGCTATCCGCTTCGTTGATGGGGAGAGTTCTGGGATAGAAGTGTTTTCCCTATCAGAATTAAAAAAAGAAATTAAAGATAATCCTCAGAAATTCACAGAAGATGTTAAATTCATGGTTAAAAAATATGAAAGGTATCTTAAGCCAATAACCTAATTTTTTTATTAACCAATTACGATATATTTATATTCTCCGGTGGTAATATTTGGGATAATCAAAATGAAATTTTTAGAATGGCATGGAAAAAAAGTACGAAAACTTTCACATTATAGTTTTTATTCTTCAATGATTGGGATGTTTTTAATATTCTTTATGTTTGGATCTCTGTTTTCAGGTTCTTGGAATCCAGCAAGTTATGTTTTATTATTAATCTCTGCATTTGTTCTTATTAGTTATGTGATTCATAGTTTTATGAGTTGGCATGCAAAGGAAGACATCACTTATAAAAATCATCTTATCGGTGGTATTGGGTTGGCAATATTAATTTTATATCTTGGGATTCAATCTCCGGAATTACTTGCAAAAAAATATATCATGATTATTGGTTTTGTATTATTATTACCTGCAACGATTGAGTTAGCAAGAAAAATAAAATAATGTAACTCTATTTCAATTTTTTTAATGCTTCTTCAAATGCTTCTGGATTAAATCCAACAATTATAACCTTTCCAATCTCAATAACCGGGACACCCATCTGTCCAGAAAGTTCTATCATTGTATCTCGCCCTTTCTCATCTGATGATACATCCACTTCTGCAAATGAAATTTTATGTTCTTTAAACCATTCTTTGCTTTTTATACACCAAGGACATGTTAGTGTTGTATATATTGTAACTTTAGACATCATTCCACCTCTTTTTATATTAAAATGTGAAGGTTTATATATTTTATTATGCCACACATTTATTAACAAGGGAAGGATTGGATTGATTATGAAGCTATTTACACAAAAAAAGATTATTGCATTGGTAATCATTTTAAGTTTGATTGGCTTATTTACTTCTGTATATCTGTTTCAGCATCATTATGCACTTCTTCAAGGAAGTACAAATTGTGATTTTAGTGAACATATTTCATGCGATGTAGTAAATGGGAGTATTTATGCAGAAATATTTTACGTTCCTGTTGCATTACTTGGATTATTGTGGTTTGTTGTGATGATCTTTTTAACATGGCATTCAATTCCAAAACCTAAATTGTTTGTTCCTGCGATGGTTATATGGTCGGGAGTTGGATTCTTATTTTTATTTTATTTGGTTGGTGTGGAAATTTTATTAAAAACAATATGTCTTTATTGTACCATTATTCATGTAATCGTGTTAATTAATCTAGGGGCCTCTTTATTTTTGTATCAAAATGTGAAAAAGAAATATGCTTGGACACAAGTATTGTCTAAATTAAAAAATTGGATCTTTGTAGTTTTGATGTTATATGCAATTCCTTTTATTTATTATAATTTTTTTGTTGGCTGAGCACAACCTTTATTAATCTTAAGAATTTCTTAATTCCCAAAGAGGTTGTATCATGCAAAGAAAAAAAGAACTTATTATTTTTAAAATTATTATTGTATTAAGTTTATTAGGCTTATTAACCTCTTTGTATCTTGTACA
>PCYG01000056.1:1986-4392 GCA_002763025.1 Candidatus Woesearchaeota archaeon CG10_big_fil_rev_8_21_14_0_10_32_24
ACCTGTTGCAGTCTTTGGGGCAATTTGGTTTGTGTTCCTTGGACTTCTTGCATGGAGATCCATGAAAAACAAAAAATTAGTTGCAGGCATGTTCTGGTGGAATGTATTTGGAATTGGTTTTGTTGTTTATTTAATTGCTGCAGAATTTATTCTTAAAGCAATCTGTCCATTTTGTACAGTTGTTCATGTGATTATACTTGTAACATTTGGATTAATCTTTGTCTTACATCGTGGTCAAAAGAAATTAGTTTCTTTGAAAACTTTCAAAACATGGATTGCATGGGTTATTATTATTAATCTAATTCCTCTCATTGCATTTAATGTTGGTGGAGGAGAAGATGTTGATTATTCAGAGTTTACAAAATGCGTGACTGATAAAGGTGTGAATATGTATGGATCATTTAAATGTGGGATTTGTGCGAAGCAACGTCAATTACTTGGAGATTCATTTGAACATATTAATGAAATTGAATGTCATCCACAAGGTAAAAATCCACAAACACAATTATGTTTAGATAAAGATATTTTTGGAACACCTACTTGGGTTTTAGAACCAAATGGCGTTGAACAAAATCGTCAAGAGGGATTTATGTCTATTCAAGATTTAGAAGAATTTTCAGGTTGTAAATTTGAGGGGACACAAAATGGTTCTTCCTAGTGGTATAACTTTACCTATTTTATTTGGTGCAGCCGTTTTAGATAGTATTAACCCCTGTGTGTTTGGTGTTCTTATATTTTTAATTGCATTTATGACAAAGATGTTTAAATCTCCAAAGAAAATGTTGGTTGGCGGATTAATTTATGTCGTGGTAGTTTACTTAACTTATCTTTTGATAGGTCTTGGTTTTCTTAAATTTACTATTTCTTTTGGTTTTTCAGTAGCGGTTTATTGGATTGCAGCAGCAATTGCTATCATGGCAGGATTGTTAGAAATTAAAGATTATTTTTGGTATGGGAAAGGTTTCTCTCTTCAAATACTCCCCGGCGGTGCTAAAAGAATTAAGTTGTATACTAGTAAATTAAAAAAATTAAACAAAAAAAGTTCTATGTGGACTTATCTATCAGCAATTCCTTTAGGAATTTTTGTTACTTTGGTTGAACTTCCTTGTACAGGTGCTCCTTATCTTGCGGTTTTAGCAATAATCGGTGCAGGTAATTATGCACAAGGACTCCCTTTATTGTTAATTTATAATTTGATTTTTATTCTTCCTTTATTTGTGATTATTGGTCTGGCATATTTTGGTAAGACTTCAAAATCTTTGGAAAAATGGAGGAAAAACCATCGTGGTTTAATGCGGTTAAGCATGGGATTATTTTTAGTGGCATTAGGAACTTATATGATTTATACAATTTGGTGAGTTAAATAAGTGAAGTAAATTTATAAATAAAGAGGTGCGATTTATGACAAAAAAACGAGATAAAATTAATTACATTTGGGCATTAGTGAGAATCGGGTTAGGGTGGACTTTTTTATGGGCATTCTTAGATAAATTATTAGGATTAGGATTTTCTACAGCAAAAGAAAATGCATGGTTAGTAGGTACCTCACCAACAGCTGGGTTCTTGTTACATGCAACAAAAGGGCCATTAGTTAGTGTGTTTAAAGCGATGGCAGGAAGTGCGTTTGTTGATTGGCTATTTATGATTGGATTATTATTACTTGGACTATCTTTAATATTAGGGATTGGTGTCAGAATTGCAAGTTATGCTGGTTCTTTGTTATTATTTTTAATGTGGTTAGCAATTTTGCCACCAGAACATAATCCTCTTCTTGATGAACATATCATTTACATTCTTGTGCTAAATGGATTAGCCTATGTAAAAGCAGGTAGGGTATGGGGTCTAGGTATCTGGTGGTCCAAACAGAAGCTTGTGAAAAAGAATCCTTGGATGGAATGATATTTTATTTTTTCTTTTTCCTTAAACCAAACCTTTATTAATTCTAAAAAAAACATATTACTAAAAGAGGTGGTTATAGATGGCTAAAAAAGCTTTTCCTAAAAAAACTACAGTAAAAAAAGCACCTGTTAAAAAAGCAGTAGCTAAAAAGGCACCTGCTAAAAAAACTGTAAAAGTAACAAAAGGAAAAACTTGCGAATTTTGTTAGGTCAAACTAACAAAATTATCATTTTGAAGTTTCATTACACTTGTTGTTAAAATGAAACTAACAAAAGAATAAAAAATCCCAATCGCAGCAGAGCTGAGGGGTATTAAATTAGTTGGGATTTTTAGTCCTTACTGGGTTTTATTGATAATCACAGCAAGCAGTGGGGTATGAACCCAGTAAGAAATCAAAAACCCAACCACAGCAAGCTGTGGGGTATGAACCCATTCGCAAACAATCAATTTAATATTATAATTAGTGTAAACAATGAAACTAACAAAATTAACATTTTGAAGTTTCCT
>PCYG01000081.1:0-7775 GCA_002763025.1 Candidatus Woesearchaeota archaeon CG10_big_fil_rev_8_21_14_0_10_32_24
GCATGGTGGGATGATTATGTCTTCAAAGAAACATATTGGCAAAAAAGTGTATGTGTTAATTAGAAAGGATTAATTGTCCGACACAGCACGTTTACCACAACCTTTATAAATCATAAACAAAACAAATCCACATAAGAAAGAGAAATTTTTCATGACGAAGATTAACAGACTTACAATTCATGGGTTTAAGAGTTTTGCACATAAAACTGACATCCCTTTTAACAATGAATTCAATTGTATTCTAGGACCTAATGGTTCAGGTAAATCTAACATTGGAGATGCGATTTGTTTCGTTTTAGGTAGAATTTCTGCAAAATCAATGAGAGCAGAAAAAGCATCAAATTTGATATTTAATGGTGGAAAATCAAAGAAACCAGGAAATGCAGGTATTGTAGAAATGGCTTTTTGTAATGAAAATAAAATATTTCCTTTTGAAGATAAAGAAGTGGTGATTGGACGAACCATCACAAAAACAGGAAGTAGTATTTACAAAATTAATGGGAAAAAAAAAACACGTTCTGAGATCATGGATCTAATGGCTCATGCACGTATTAATCCCGATGGATATAACATTATTTTACAAGGTGACATCACAAGATTTGTTACAATGTCTTCTCTTGAAAGACGAAAAATCATTGAAGGAATTAGTGATGTTGCAATTTATGATGAAAAAAAACACAAAGCAGATTTAGAATTAAATAAAGTTGAAGAAAAACTAAATTCTGCCGCAATTATCCTCAAAGAACGAAAAACCTATCTTAAAGAATTGAAGAAAGACCGTGATCAAGCACTTCAATTTAAAGAAGTCAAAGATAATATTGATTCTCATAAAGCAACATATTTACACCTGCAAATTCAAGAGAAAGAAACAACACATGCAAAACATCTTGAAGAAGTTCAAAAACATGAAAATAAATTAAAAGAAGCTGAAGAAAGAGTTCAAGAATTAAGAGAACAAATCAATGTACATAAAGAAGAGATTTCTGCAATCAATTCAGAAATTGAACAAAAAGGTGAAAAGGAACAAGTTAAAGTTCACAAAGAAATTGAAGATTTAAAAGTATCCGTAACACGTGATAAAACACGTATGTCTACTTTAAAGGATGAAATTAATAAAATCAAATTACGAAAAGATCAATTTAAACAGGAATTAAAAGATCTTGAATTAAAAACTTCTGGATTCACAAAAAAACAACAAGAAATGGAATCCGCGATTGATAGAAAACAACGAGAATTAAAACAACTGGAAGAAAAAATAGCAGAATTCCGTAAAAAAAATAAAATTGAATCCTCTCAAGAATTAGATCAAGAAATTGATGATAAAGATAAATTAATTGATACAAAACAAGAAGAAGTACAACAAATTCGTCAACGTCAACAAGAATTATTACGTGATAAAGATAAAATTGAATACCAACTTGAAACACTTGACGAAAGAATGAATAAAGTCAAAGAAGTTGCTTCTGAACATAAAGAACAAATTAAAGAGTTACAACAATTAAAAACAAATTTTAAAAATGCAACATTAAGATTAAACACCTGTCTTGATCAAGATAGTGGATTTACCTCACAACTAGCAAATGCACGACGAAATTTACAAGATGTACAAGAAAAACATGCAAACCTAAATGCAAAAGCAATGAATATCCAAGCAGGAATTGCAAGCAACAATGCAGTTCGTGCAATTCTAGATAACAAACGAATGTTTAAAGGTGTCTATGGAACTGTTGCTGAACTAGGACAAGTCAATAAGAAATATGCTCAAGCTTTAGAAACAGCAGCGGGATCACGTATGAGTTTCATTATTGTTGATAATGATAACACAGCAGCTGATTGTATTAAATATTTAAAATCAAATAAATTTGGAAGTGCATCATTCATTCCATTAAATAAAATCAAGTATCAAGAAATTGAAGCCGGGGATAACAGTTTATTAAAAGAATCAGGGGTCCATGATTTTGCAATTAATTTGATTTCTTATAAATTAGAATTTAAAAAAGCATTCCAATCAGTCTTTGGAAAAACTTTGATTGTAGAAGATATTAATACAGCACGAAGTGTAGGTGTAGGTCGTATTAAAATGACTACTCTTGATGGTAGTGCAATTGAAGCAAGTGGAGTTATGCGTGGCGGATTTATCGCTAAAAAAAGTTCAGGTGGATTCCAAGAACGAGATTCTTTAGATGCCTTAGAAAAAGTAGAACATGAAATGGCAGAACTAGAAAGCATCCTAACCAACATCCAAAATAAACGTGGTGTAAATGAAGAAGAAATTTCTGCATTACGTAAACATAAAGCTGAAATGGAAGGAAATATTATCACATTAGAAAAAACATTACATCTTAACACTGATGATTTAGATGCAAGTAAAGATCTTAAAAATGAACTTAAAAATCAATTAAGTAAAGTTGATGATGAATTACGTGAAGTGCAAAAAAATATTTCTAATACAAACAGAGATCTTGCAGAATTAAAATCCAAGAAAAATATGCTACGATCAGAAGTCAGTGCTTTACGAAATCCTCGTTTACTTGCACAAATGAGTGCATTTGAAGATTCTCGTCAAGGATTACGTGAAGATATCTTACGTTTAGAAAGTGATTTGAAAAATGGTGTTGTTCAAGTGGATCAAATGCTTGCACCAGAGAAATTAAAAATCCTTGAAATTATGAAACAACATGAAAAGGAAGAAGAACAATTCATCAATGAAATTTCTAGTTTAGATACTGCTATTAAAAAGAAAGATTCTGAATTAAATCAAAAGGAAAAAGCAAGCCAAGAATTTTATGCAAAATATAAAGCATTATTCAACAAACGAGAAACCTTAAGCAACAATATTAACAAAGCAGATAATATGGTAGAATCTTTCCGTGATAAAGCACGAACAAGTGAACGTGAATTAAATTTAATTTCATTAAAAAACGCAGAAGTAAAGGCGAAGTTGGCAGGATTACAAGAAGAATTTGACAGATATAAAGAAGCACCACTTCTTAAAAATAAAGATATTGATGAATTACGAAAAGAAGTTGCACGATTTGAAGTTATTTTATCTCAGATGTCAGCTGTAAACATGAAAGCTCTTGAAATCTATGAAAAAGTTGAAACAGAATATAATAACCTCGTGGAGAAACGTGAATCCTTATTAACAGAAAAAACAGATGTCATGACCTTAATGAATGAAATTGAAACAAAGAAAAAAGATCATTTCATGAAAACATTTGAACAAGCTAATGAAAACTTCACAAAAATCTTTGCAACCTTATTCAATAAAGGAAAAGCATTCTTGCAATTAGATAATCCTACTAAACCATTTGATGATGGCTTAAGTATCAAAGTAAAATTATCTGGAAATAGGTTTATGGATTTAAAATCTTTGTCAGGTGGAGAAAAAACATTAACAGCTTTATCATTCATCTTTGCAATTCAAGAATATCAACCAGCTTCATTCTATATCCTTGATGAAATTGATGCAGCTCTTGATAAACATAATGCAGAACGTCTTGCAAAGTTAATTAGAAACTATTCTAATGGTGCACAATACATTACAATCTCCCACAATGATGCTGTCATTGCAGAAGCCGACACTTTATTTGGTGTCAGCATGAAAGAGGGTGTAAGTAAGGTAACTAGTTTAGAAATTTAATTTATTTTTCAATAAAAAAACAAAAAATCTAAATTTTCTAAAAACAAAAAGCTTTATAAACTATAAAATAGTTCTTCCAATATACAAAAGAGGTGTATATAGATGGTTAAAAAAAAATTACGTTCAATAAGAACAATAGTTAAAAAAGCGAGTGCAAAAAGATCTGCTCCTAAACAAGTAGTTGCAAAAAGATCTGCTCCTAAAAGAAAGGCACCTGGAAAAAAAGCAACAACAATTAGTATTGCAGCACCAAAAGTAAGATCACGTATCAGTCCATATTCTTTAGCGTATAGTTTAGGTATTCTTAATGCATTATGTGTGTTAGCAATGACTGGTTTAGGAAAAGGTCAAGAGGTCTTAAGCAGTATGTTGTTTTCATATTCAACAAGTTTACAAGGCCTTATTGTTGGTATGATAGAAGCGACAATCTGGGGATTAGTAGGCGGTTTCGTTATAGGTTGGTTATACAACAAATTTAATTAATTTTTTTTCTTTTACTTTATTTTTTTTCTAAATATTTTATGTGATTATTTTATGAGATTGAATGAATTAGAATTCAAATAAAAATAAATAGAATAATAAGAAGAAGAAGAAATAAAAAAATAATTTACAAATGTTCTTTAGCTTTTTCCATTAATGGAAGGATCTTTTCAACTTCTTCTTTTGTAAGACGTCCTAACTTCGAAAAAGATAACTCCCCATCTGCACGTTTATTTTGTCTTCCTAATTGTAATTTAGGTGTTCCTTCATTATAAGACATTACAGAAACCTTAACTACACTTCTTTCAAAATCAATTGATTCTGACCATAATTCCTTATCTAAACTTGTATCGAATGCTACCATTTTATTTCACCTTTTAGACGGCAGGTTCAAAAATGAATTATTTTTGTTAGCTGCCATTTTATTTTATCTCCATATTATTAATTCAATCAAATATCCAAATTCTCAACATCATCAGCATGTTTCTCAATGAATTCACGACGTTGTGCAACTTCATCACCCATTAAAATGGTAAACATTTGATCTGCTGCAACAACATCTTCTATATTTACTTGTTTTAAAGATCTTACGGAAGGATCCATGGTGGTATCCCACAACTGATGCGGATTCATTTCTCCAAGACCTTTGTATCGTTGTACACCAATACCTTCACCACCCATTTCAGTCATGATTCTCTCTTTCTCAACGTCTGTATAAACATATTCAACACGTTTTCCTTTCTGTAAACGATATAAAGGAGGCATTGCAATATACACATGTCCATTTTCTACTAAAGGTTTCATGTATCTGTATAGGAATGTTAATAATAATGTCATGATATGAGAACCATCAACATCAGCATCTGTCATGATAATAATTTTATGATAACGTAATTTTGTAATATCAAATTCTTCCCCAATACTTGTTCCAAATGCAGTAATCATTGAAATGATTTCTTTGTTTTGCATCATTTTATGTAAACGTGCTTTCTCTACATTCAATATTTTACCACGTAATGGAAGGATTGCTTGAAATTCCCTATTTCGTCCTTGCTTTGCAGAACCACCAGCTGAATCTCCTTCCACAAGATAAACCTCACATTTCTTAGGATCCTTATGACTACAATCTGCTAATTTACCCGGAAGACCAGCACCATCTAATGCACCTTTCCTTCGTGTTAAATCTCTCGCTTTCCGTGCTGCTTCTCGTGCACGAGCAGCATCTAATGCTTTTCCAATAATAATTTTAACAATACCTGGTTTTTCTCCAAAAAATGTACTTAAAGTTTCACCAGTAATAGAACTTACAATTCCTGCAACTTCAGAATTTCCTAATTTTGTTTTTGTCTGACCTTCAAATAATGGTTCTTGTACTTTTACAGATATAACAGCTGTTAAACCTTCTTTTGCATCATCACCTGTCAATTTAACATCTTTTCCACCACTCAAATCTTTCGCAAAACCATTTAAAACTCGTGTAAGGGCTGTTCTAAATCCAACAAGATGAGTCCCCCCTTCAATAGTATTAATATTATTTACAAAAGAAAAAATATTATCATTATAACTGGAATTATATCGTAATGAAATTTCAACAATAACCTCATCTTTTTCTTTTTCAAAATAAATTACTTCATGCAAAGGCATTTTATTTTTATCTACATATTCTACGAATTCTTTAATACCCCCTTCGTACTTGAACACATCATAACTTGCTTCAGAACGTTCATCAACTAATTCTATTTCAATACCTTTGTTTAAGAAGGCTAATTCGCGTAATCGTTTTGCAAGAACATCATAATGAAAAATGATTTCATGAAATATTTCACTATCAGCCATAAAATGAACGATTGTTCCTCTTTCATCTGTATCCCCTGTAATCTTTAAATCTGATAATGGTTTTCCACGAGAATATTGTTGATAATGAATTTTACCATTTCGTTTTACTTGAATTTCAAGTTTTGAAGATAATGCATTTACAACAGAAACACCTACTCCATGTAACCCACCTGATACTTTATATGAACCTTTGTCAAACTTTCCACCTGCATGTAATTTTGTAAGCGCAACTTCTACTGCTGAAATACCAAATTTGGGATGAATATCTGTAGGAATTCCACGACCATCATCAAAAACAGTGATAGAATTATCTTTATGAATAATAACTTTAATTTTTTTACAATGACCAGCTAATGCTTCATCAATAGAGTTATCTACAATTTCATAAACCAAATGATGAAGTCCACGTAAACTTGTGTCACCAATGTACATCCCTGGTCTTTTTCTCACTGCTTCCAAACCTTCAAGTACTTGAATGTTTGATGCACCATAAGAATTTGGATCGCTTAAAGGGGGTGTTTGCACTGGTTCAGGTAGAGAATGCGGTGGCTGATTTTCAGTGTGGTTTGTTTCCATTTTCAGATTCATTGACTTTTTTTTTTGCTTTAAGGACAAGATTCTTCAGAATCCCTTTAACGACGATAAACTATAGATAGAATTAGAATTTGAGCCTTTATAAAGGTTTCTAGTTTAGAGGCATAATGTTACTCAAACTTCATCAGTTCGCCAATGTGGAATAACTTCTACATCACCATAACTATCCTTTCTCAAAAAACCTTCCCATGCAATCATCGCACCTTGATCCCCTGCAAGATCCATAGGAACTTTATGAAAAATAGCACCCCGTTCTTTACACATCAAATCTAACATCTCACAGAATCGTGTGTTTGCCCCTACGCCCCCAACAAGCAATAATTCTTGCTTCCCAGTATGTGCCATTGCACGTTCTACGACTTCAGCAAGCATCGCAAAACATGTTTCTTGGATACTAAAACAAAGGTCTTCTTGATTCGCTTCTTTTCGTTCATATAATTGCTGACACTTCGTTAAAATCCCAGAAAAAGACATATCCATACCTTTTACTGTATACGGAAGTTCCACATAATTTCCTTTCTTTGCAAGTTTCTCTATCACTTGACCTGCAGGAAATCCTAATCCAATTGTTCGTCCGAATTTATCCAAAAGATTTCCTAAACCAATATCAAGCGTTTCTCCAATAATTCTATATTTTCCTTCTTCAAAAACAATAATTTGTGTATTCACACCAGAAACATAGAGATAACAAGGATCTTTTAATTTATTGTAAACCTTCCCAATACTTAAATGAGCAACACAATGATTAACACCCACTAATTTTTTATGATATTTTTCTGCTAAATCTTTTGCAAAATGATATCCAACCCATAAACAAGGATCTAATCCTGGACCTGCTGAATATGAAATAACATCAACATGATCCCAATTCAATTTTGCTGTTTTAAGAGCTTGTGTGAGAATATCTTCTGCAACCATCTTATGATGAGCAGAGACTTCATCAAGAATCATACCGGCATCTTTAGATGTGTAACTATCCTTGACATTTGCAAGAACTTTACCTTGATCTGTAATAATCCCTACACCGAATGTATGTGCGGTTGATTCTATACCTAGAATGTTCATTTTAAATAAGATTAATTGATGTATTTAAAAAAGTTCAGTTTAAAATTATACTGAAATCCCTTAATTACCACATGGAATTTCATATATATATACTGAACGAAAAGTATTTTTGTGAACTTTTCGTTGGTATATACAAACGCTAAATGAATTAAGTTCC
>PCYG01000081.1:7813-11301 GCA_002763025.1 Candidatus Woesearchaeota archaeon CG10_big_fil_rev_8_21_14_0_10_32_24
AAACGATGTTAGACTCAATAAAATTTAAGTTCTCAAAAAACGTGTGGGTCTGTGGTGCTGACGCACATTTAGACATTTTCTACAAAAAAGAAAATTATTTTGATAGGGCAATTTCTAAAAAGTAGAGAGGGTCGCTGTAAAGAGGATTAATTTTATATTTAGCGATACCACAATGTATTAAATTCTCTAAAGAATACATGTTTAAATCCATATTGGGTAACATCAAGATCCGTTATCGTAAGTTGATCAGATCGTAAAAGACCGCTAAAATGCTCTAGGATCTTATCTTCCATAGTTTGATTAGAAGATTTTCCTATTAGTCCATCAATTAAACTTTTAGCTATGATTAAATCAAAATCTCCACTTATTATTCTATCACTTCTAATTAAATCAATAGTTTGATGATCATATGAAGCTTTATTATTAGGACGATAATCTATACCTGTAACTATAGCTCCAAATCTCGTAAGAATTTCGGACATATATGGCAACCAGCGGTCTGAGAAATAAGTGCTTTGCTTAGTTGAACCACAACCTAAATCAATAACTTTCATCCCAGATACACTTCCATCTGTTACATACAAAAGTTCTGTTAAGACATGAACACCTGAATTCATTAATAGATCATAATCAATCATAACATCTTCTGGATTTTCAACTAAGTAGAGAAGAGAGTCTTCCAAAGCTTTCTTAATTACTCCATAATATGGGGCACTATCTCCACTAATAAAAAGTTTAGGTCTACTCTCTACTTCATATTCGCTTATTCTCTTCTTAATTTTATTTTTGTCATAGGATCTGATTGTCATTTATCCCAACCAACCATTTTGTGTTGCTTCACTCCTGTAGGAATCAAATAGATTAGTGATACTTAGATTTAGTAAATTTTGGCGTAAATTTCCAAGCGGAGCTAAACCAAACATCTCGCAAGGTTGTAATTCTTGGGGCAATAATCTTCTGAAACTATGTAGAGATGGAACAACTACGTCAATCGCCATTTCAGGATATTCCCCATGTAATTCCTCAGCAGCATTTTCAGCAAATCTCGATTCTACAAAACAATAATCTCTTTCTCTATCCAATACTTTAGCATATTCATATGCAGTAATGTTATCATTTACATATGGTGCCATATTTTCTAGTCGCAATACTGCATTAAGTCTATTAAAAAAATCTCTTGGTTGTACATGAAGATTCCATAGATATTCTTCTGGTACAGTGCTTACTTCATAATTTTCTTCACAACCAACTCTTGATATTTGCGAAAAAATAGGCAATAATCGTTCTCTATAACTTTCCCTAACATTTTCTGGAAACATAAAATAGGGTACTGCACTTGCTTGTAATGGTCTGCTTAATCTTTGATACACGCCATTTTCTGAAATTTCTAGCGGTGTGAAAATACCATTTATATCTCCAATGCCTATTTCTCTTATTTGTCCTAGGATATTATACAAATCACGTACATGTTCAGTTTCTAATTCTCCATCAATTGAAGAATATTCACGCTGGAAATTTTGATAGAGATGATTGGCTTGTTCAAATCTATCATGGATTCTGAAAAAGTCTTCTCTTGCTTGTGCTCCAATTTGTCCTGGGCTACTTTCTACATCGGCACTAAGTGTTGGCTGATTTTGGCGACCGATAGTTCTTTCTCCAAAATAGACGTAACCATGTCGTCTAACAAACTCTTCCATTGTATTCATTTGATTTTGTTCATTTGTCATTTTATTTATCTCCATTTACCTATTTTGGTAAAGTAAGCTCTCTCTTTGTCTTCTGAACCCTTCTTCATCCCTGATGTATCCAAAACCAGTAAGCCGATTACTTACAAGTGAAATATTCTCTTGCTCAAATGGTTCTATTCCTTCTATAATTCCATCTCTTAGCTCAACAGAGTGCAAATCAAATCCTCTATCATCAATGTGCATCGTTACTGATTCTAGTACGCCAACATAACTTATTCCCATCTGTGGGTTTATTCCGCTTATCCTTACTCCGTAAACTCTACCAGGAAAGATTCGGAATCGTTCCTCTATCTTTGGTTTTCTTGATGTTGCACTTAGGGTAACTATTGTTCCTAACTCTTCTTCGTTCATTTTCTTTACCTCCTTCCATTTTGTTCAGATTGGATAACTGTTATTTGTTATGTAATAGTGATAACGGGGTAATTATATAAACATTAATTCTCCTAAATTGGAGGATAAAACAAAACATTTAAATAAACAACAATCTTTGAAATAAAAATGGATACACAAATCCTAGAAGATATCGGGCTTTCCAATGCCGAGATTAAAGTATATCTCACCCTTTTGGAATTAGGAACGTCAACAGCAGGTCCAATTCTTGAAAAAAGCAGATTACAAAATTCAGTCGTTCACATGACTTTAAACAAACTCATAGAGAGAGGTTTTGTAACCTTTGTTAAAGAGGGCAAGAGAAACCATTATCAAGCCACTAACCCAAAACACATTATTGATTTCATCAACGAGAAAAAAGAACGCTTTGAAGAAATTTTGCCAGAATTATTACTCAAACAAAAGCAAGCTAAAGAAAAACCCGAAATAATAACATTCAGAGGAATAAGAGGCATTAAAGAGTTGCTTATGGAACTCTTAGAAGCTGGTGGAAAAGAACATCATACTTTTGGTTCTACCGCAAAATCTCTGATGCTTGGTGATGCTTGGTGGGTTAGCTATCATAAGAAAAGATCACAAAGAGGAATAAAAGCAAAACTTCTTTTTAATGAATCTCTTGCACATTGGAAAGCAGAATCAAAATACCCAAAATCAGAAGTGAAATATACAAAAGCAGGATTTGAACCATTAACTGAAACTATTATTAGAAATGAAAAAATAGGTATTATCATTTGGAGTGATAAACCCCTTGGCATCATCATCCATCAAAAAGAAGCAGCCGAATCATACGACCAATTTTTTAAAATAATGTGGAACATAGCAATTAAATAGTTTCAAATTTTTCTTTCAATTCTTCAATAGAATCATTATTCAAATTCTCAATAACAACTTTGATTTTCAAGACAAAATCTTCTGCATTGTTCAGCAGTTCATCAGCGATTTCTCTTGTAATCTCATCTTTTTCTGTTGTTACATAATATTGCTTATCAATTCTTTCCTTCTTTGCATCAGAAATCAGTTTATACAAATCATTTTGACAAAATAACAATTTTAGCAAAAGAATTGAACCACCATGATTCTCGCATTTTATCCCTGTTCTAAACAATAATGCTAAAAGAAGATTGTACATAGCATAGTACGACATCCCAATTGAATTTTCATAAAGATTATTCTGCAACAGTAACTTCGCCGATTTCAAGCAATCAGCCGACTTATGAGAATAAGAATCACAAATATCTTCAGATGCTTCGACTAATTCCAACTTCTCTTCTTTTTTCAGTTTATTCAGGAACTTGTTCACTTAAAATCACCTGTGATTTTTGTGTGCTAAAAATTTTCAATTCGTGAGAA
>PCYG01000081.1:11314-12367 GCA_002763025.1 Candidatus Woesearchaeota archaeon CG10_big_fil_rev_8_21_14_0_10_32_24
ATTAATGGAGACTTAATATCAAAAGTTCCTATTTTAACACTAATCTTTGAATGAATGTCTTCAATTACTTTCTTAACACTTCTGCTTTTAGTTTCAATATAAATATCAATATCACTATCTTTTTTAGCCAGTCCTTTTGCATATGAGCCAAAGAGAACAATTAATTTTTCATCAGTCTTTTTCAAAATTTCCTCAAAAATAATACTTAACTCTGGATTGTGTCGCAATATTTTAGTTAGCTTATGTAGTTCTGCTTGTAAAATATAAGTATGTGAGACCAGATTCTTTTTTAGATAGAAGATCTTATTCTTACCCTCTTTTCTGGAATCAATAACATTCTCTTTTTTGAGATTGTTGAGCTTCCTTAAGATTGTGGAATGAGACTCATTGAGTTTCTTAGCAATACCCCTCACATGATTATCTCCTCTAAGCAGTAGCTCAATGATGTTCATTTCCATGTTGTCTCTTTTTTGAACCATATGTACCAAATATGAACCAGTGATATATAAATATTTCGGTTTCTGACAGCGACCCCATTAAGAATTGAATGAAATGGCACTTCGTGCTTGATAAACTGAAATTCCTTAATTACCGAATGGAATTTCATATATAGTTCGCCTAATTGAAGTTAATATTGTTCGCTTTTAATGGAAACTCACTATAAAATAGAATTGCCTTCTCTTCTTGTTCTTGATGTATCGCATTCGCTTTCTTTATTGAATACAGACCCCCAGTCGTACGGACAGTATGTCTCGGCTTCGCCTCGAATTAATTGGAACTAAAATTTTACTCTGATTTTTTGCCTTCGGCATCGTTGCACTAAAAATCAGGTCTTCCCGTTGGTCAGACGAAACTAACAGGACCGACGTTAATATATTCGTTTTTAATGGAAACTCACTATATACTGAAACGCATCAGGAATTTGTAACTCATTAATACGTTTCATATAGACTAGTCTGTAAAAGTTACAGATTTCACTTACGGACTAGTATATACTCAACGCTAAATGAAATTTGGAACTTAATTCATTTAGCGTTTGTATATACCAACGAA
>PCYG01000081.1:12394-12645 GCA_002763025.1 Candidatus Woesearchaeota archaeon CG10_big_fil_rev_8_21_14_0_10_32_24
ATCCACACTAATGCGAAAAAAACCAAAAGTTAATACTAATAAAACAAATACTATAAATATGACATCCCCTTTTTGAGCCACCAACATCCACTTTTTAATGAAACTATGTCTGCCCTCTGAATTTTTGAGTAATAAGATGGGGAGTGGGGAAAAATAAACCGAAAAATAAACCAAAAAAACTAAAATAGAATAGCTCAATGAAGAAAATCAATTACAAATAATTTCATAAAAATAAAAACAAATTAAAATAA
>PCYG01000081.1:12656-12929 GCA_002763025.1 Candidatus Woesearchaeota archaeon CG10_big_fil_rev_8_21_14_0_10_32_24
AATCAATTACAAATAATTTCATAAAAATAAAAACAAATTAAAATAAATCAAAAACCCAATCACAGCAAGCTGTGGGGTATGAAATAATTGGGTTTTTGGTGTTTCTTTTTGGGTATTGAAGTCGCAGCAAGCTGCGGGGTATGTACCCAACAGAAACAATCAAATACAAAAATAAGTGTTTAAAAAATAAAAATTCAAAAAAAGGATTAAAAATAAATTTAAGAAAAATTTAGATTTACTTACTTGAAGCTGCTTGTCTTTCAAAGTCACGTT
>PCYG01000081.1:12964-22383 GCA_002763025.1 Candidatus Woesearchaeota archaeon CG10_big_fil_rev_8_21_14_0_10_32_24
TCAATAGTTACTTTTTTATTAAAAGATTTTACATAAGATCCTTGAACAAAATATCGTAATGCTAAATCAATTCTTCGTTGTGGTGCAACATCAACTGATTTTGGATAACGAGCTCCACCATATTCAATTGCAATTACTTCTTCACGAGGTGCTGCATTTTCAACAGCAGTTACAAGAACCTGAAGAGGATGGACTTTTAATTTTTGTTCTGCTTTTGCTAAAGCTTTTTCAACAATCCGTAAAACTTTGTTTTTCTTACCAGTATTATGACCAGAACTCATGAAGTGTTTCTTACTTTTGTGACCAGCAGTCATTAGTTTTGCTGCAAGTCTTTCAACTACAAAAGTATTAGATTTATGGAATCTATTTCCTGCATATCGTGCTCCTGTTTTTGGTAAAATCCTTGGAGCTAAAGATAAATATTTTTGAAGACCTAAATCTACAACCTTTACACCTTCTGTGTCCCATCTGTTAAAAAATTTAATTTCACTCATGTTTATCTTCTCGCTTTTTCTAATTTACCACGTAATAACGCGTTTAAACTTTGATCGTTAACTTTTAATACTTGCCAACGTACACCAGGAATATCTCCTTTTGCACGACCCATTTTACCACCAATACATTCAATGATTACTTCATCGTGCTCATTAATCATTTTTAATGCACCATCTCCTGGCATAAATGCAGTAATTTGTTTACCATTTTTAACTAATTGAACTCTTGCACATTTTCGCATAGCAGAGTTTGGTTGCTTTGCTTCAATTTGAATCTTTTCAAGAACGATAGCTTTTGCTTGAGAAGCACCAGCTAAAGGATCGTGTTTTTCTTTGAATATTTGTCGTTTTTTAGGAAGCTTAAAAGTACTTCTTCGTTTCTGAAGTTTCTTTGCTGATCCTAATCCTTTTGATTTTTTAGCCATTTTTAATTTTTATATTACTCAATTTTGATGCCAATGTTAAAAAAGCGGTTTATAGCCCTTTTAAGCATGTTTAAGTTCCTACTCTGGCGTCCTATTAATAAACTTTTCGTCTTTTTGCTACCATCTTGGATCTTAACAAAACTTTCTTCCAAGGTGACACTTTCCAATTTCAAAGGATATACCACATTACGCACGAACTTACAAACATCGTCGTTGTATTCAATAATCTTAATTTTTTTGATAAATTTTTCTTGGAGGCGTTTAATATTCACTCCTCCTTTGCCTAATGCTTTTCCCATCATTCCTGGTGATACAACAAAATATACTGTCTCTTCATCCTTGAAGCAGTCCATGACATTTGCATGAGTCATACGCTCCATAATAGATGAAAAACCCAAAGTTTCTGGATCAAGCTTTAAACGAACCATTTTATGCAGTCGTTGAAAGAACTGAAACAAAAAAGTTTTTTTTACAAAAAACACCTAACTCTTCGTTATTCAGATCTAAGTATATCACTGGAATACCTGCTAAACCAGCATAATGTTGAATATCTTTTAATGTTGATTCAATACAATTTTTTGCAACATATACTTTTTCAACACTTTGAGATTGTAATCCTTTAAGTGTTTTTTCGGTTCCAAGGATAACTTTATTGTCTAATAATTTAGACCGTAATTCCTTCAGTTCCTCACTGATTTCTTTATTTGCTTTTGCCATTTTTTATAATCCTCATTAGTATTATTTCATCTTTGTAACTAAACCAGGCAACCCTGTTCCTAATGGAACTGGTTGGTTGATCATCACGTTTTCTACAACTGAAGATAAATTATCAATCTCACCTTCTAAAGCTGCATTAATCAAATGTTTGATTGGTGTTTCGAAAGATGCACGTGCTAAAACTGATGCTTTTTCACTAACAACCCCATAACGCGTAATCCCTTTCACTTGACCATTTGCACACATGATATCTGCGACAAGCATAATATGTCTAATGTTTACATTCAAACCTTGTGATTCAATTACTTTGTAAACTTCATCAATAATTAATTGTCGTGTAGCCTCAATACCAAGAACTTCAAAGGTCTCATAAAGATCATTACAAACAGTTCTTGTTGAATCCACTTCAGTTAATCCTAAGATATCTTTTAAGTTTGTTCCTGCGGTTAAAATAATATATTCTTCACCACGTTTTACAGGAAGAACTTGACTAATTCCTTTAACACCACCTACTTTAATTACTTTAATTTTTTCTTTTAAATTATATAATTCTTTAATTTCTTCAGTTTTACCTTTCTGAAAAAATGTGATAATATTATCTTCAGATTCAATATTAAATCCTTTTGCTTTAGTTTTTACTGTTTTCACTAATTCTTTAACATCTAAATCAAAATTTTCTAATAGATCTTTACTTAATTTAGCAGTTAATGTTTGTTCAAAAATATTTAATGAAAATTCTTGTACTAATTCACCAAATACTTTTTCTTTAATACGTGCTGCAAATTTTCCAATATTTTCTAATTTATTATGAGGACTATTCAAATAAATTTCCATCATTGGAGTTTTAATTGTTTTTTGTGCATCAAAAATTTCAATAATACGTGGAAGACCAGTGGTAACTTGTACCTCAGCTACTCCTGCAAGATGAAATGTATTTAATGTCATCTGTGTACCAGGTTCCCCAATACTTTCAGCACTAACTAAACCAACACATTCTCCAGGATTAATTTTTGCATCTTCATAAGATTGCATAGTTCTATCTAAAACTTCTGTTAATTTAGCATCACTTCCAGTAGCTGGAAATGTTTCTTTAATCTCATCTAAGATTGAAGGAGGAAGTTTATTTTTGTATGAGTTTAATATTTTACGATGATCTGCCATTTTAATTCTTGCCCCCTACAACTTCACGGATAATTTTTGGGACATCCAATACCCCATTCTTAGTTTTAGATACATCTAATCCATCTTCTCCATATGAAAATTGTACGACTCGTCCACTTGCATCACGTACAGAGCCATCATAATCAACTTTAAGATCTTGCATTGCATTTGATAATCTTCTATATAAATACCCTGATTTTGGTGTACGTAAAGCTGTATCCATTAAAGCGTCTCTTCCTGTCATTGCACCAAAGAAAAATTCATGTGGAGTCATACCAGATTTATAATTATTTCTGATAAATCCACGTGCTTTAGGACTTAAATCATTTTTCTTAAAATAAGATAATGTTCTTTCGGAAAATCCATGTGAAATCCTTTGCCCACGTAAAGCTTGCTGACCAACAATTGCAGTCATTTGTGCTATTTGTAGGGGGTTACCACGAGATCCACAACGAGCCATGGTTACTGCTGCTGAATTTTGAACTTTCTTCATCGCAATGTCTCCACTTTTATTCCGTGATCTATTTAAAACTTCAAGGATCCGTACTTCTAAGGTTTCTAAAATAGAACGTCCTGGAAGAGCTTCAAGATTTCCTGCATAATATGTATCAATTAATCGTAAAGCATCTTGTTCTGCTTTATTGATAACATCATGGATTTCATCTTTTGCTTCTTTAGGAAGATCAATATCACTTAATCCAATTGAAAAACCACGACGCGCAAGAACAGTAATACCTAACTTTGAAATTCGTCCAAGTAAACCCGCGGTATAAGAAGGACCATATTTCTCATAGATATTTCGTAACATCAATCCACTTTCCTGTCCTAAATTTGCTTTATCCATGTATCCACATTTTAATTTACCATTAACAATTTTTACATCATTTCCACTTTTATCTTTTCCAATAAAATTGAAATCATTTGGCAATAAAATTGAAAACACTTCTAAACCATCAATTTTATCTTTATCGGATAAATCAGATAAATCTGTTTGACCACATGCATAAAGTAAATCAACTGCTTCATTACGTGATAAAACTAATTCTTTTGTAAGTAAATAGTTTCCTGTAATTGCATCTTGAATACAACCAACAACACTTAATCCATATCTTGGTGAAATAATTTGTGTTTCAACAAGCATCAAAATTTTTGCTTCAGCACGTGCTTCTTCTGTTTGAGGGATATGCAAGTTCATTTCATCACCATCAAAATCTGCATTATATGGATTACATACAGCAGGATTTAAACGGAATGTTTTTCCTGGTAAAACTTTTACCTTATGACACATCATACTCATCCTGTGTAAAGATGGTTGACGATTAAATAATGCAATATCCCCATCAATCAAATGACGTTCAACAACAAATCCATTATCTAAAGTTTCAAGAATTTCTTCTTGAGTTTCAACTGTGATAGCTTTACGCTTTCCATCTGTGGTAATTATATAATTTGCACCTGGATATTTTTTTGATCCATTTTTAATGTAATTTTTCAAATAGTCTACATTCCACACATTTACACGTTCTGGTACTGTAAGATGCATTGCCATTGAAGTTGGAACTCCAACATCGTTTAACTCAATTAAAGGATCTGGAGAAATAACTGTACGTGCAGAAAAGTCAGTTCTTTTTCCTGCTAAGTTATGCCTGATACGACCTTCTTTACTACTAATTCTACTAGATAATGTTTTCAATACTTGACCACCTCTATGACGAGCTGGAGGTAATTGTGCAACTGCATTATCAAAGAATGTTGTAATATGATATTGTAATAAATCCCATAAGTCCTCAATAATTACTTCTGGAGCTCCTGCGTTAATATTCTCAAATAGTCGCTGGTTAATTCTAACGATATCTCCCAATTTATGTGTTAAATCGTCTTCGCTCCGTTCACCGGATTCTAAAGTAATAGAAGGTCTCATTGTTACTGGAGGAATTTGCATTACTGTAATGATTAACCATTCTGGACGAAATTCTTTTTGTTTAAATCCAAAAATCCGTAAATCTTCATCAGATAATTTTTCTAATCGTGCACGTACTTCAATTGGACTCAACCTAATTTCATTTTCATAGAAATTATAAGGTTTTTCTAATTTAATTTTTTCTTGTTTTGCATTACAATGAGGACATTTTTCTTTTAATTTATATTTTCGTACAACTTCTTTAATCTTCCTTCTACGAGCTTCAAATCCTTCTTCATCGCCTACTTTATCCAAAACAGTAAGATAACGTTTGATACTTTCATCAGGAATTAAAATTCTTCCACAAGATCTACAAGACGATTTTAAAAGATCTAAAATTTGACGAACAAATTTAATGTGAACAACAGGCCTTGCTAAATCAATAAATCCAAAATGTCCTGGACATTCTTTTAACTTTTGACCACAAGTTTTACATCGTAAACCTGGATCAATAACACCTAAACGAAGATCCATTAAACCACCATCTACGGGATAACCTTCACGATCATAAAGTTCTGGAGTTACAACCTTAGCAGTAGCAGCTTCTGTAATTTGTTTTGGTGAAAAGATCCCAAAAGAGATACTCTCAACTTTTTTATGCACCTGTTGATTCATTTTGTATTTTCCTCAATTAATATTTATTTTTTAAATTAAGCTTAGCATAGACACCAAGACTTCGTATTTCGTCAAGTAAGAGTTTAAAAGCGTAACTCATTTCAACATTCGCCATGTCGGAATTATCTCCATGTAATGGAGACACCGCTCTTCCTCCTTTCCGAGCATCATAGAAACCCATTAATCCAGATTGTTCGCAAATTGGAATAACTGCTCTATCTGCATTAAATCGTTCTTTCAACAACAAGGAAGCTCCATGTGCAATGAATGTATCTTTCTCCATTTCTCCTAATCTTAAACCACCTTCTTTAGCTTTACCTTCAGTTGGTTGTCGTGTTAAAAGCTGGATTGGACCTCGCGCACGTGATTGCATTTTATTTGCAACCATATGACGTAATCGTAAATAATACATGTTTCCCACATAAATTCGTGCAAGCATTTGTTTTCCAGTACGTCCATCAACAAATACTTCTTTTCCATCTTCATTAAATCCTAACTCCACTAATTCTTTACGTAAATCTTCTTCCTTTTCAGATTTGAATAAAGTTCCATCAACAAATCTTCCACCAAGTGCTCCCACTTTACCACCAACTAACTCAATTAAATGGGAGATAGTCATACGTGAAGAAACTCCGTGTGGTGTAAAAATTAAATCTGGTACAACTCCTGATGTTGAAAAAGGTACATCTGATTGAGGTACAAGAACTCCTGTCACTCCTTTCTGTCCGTGACGTGAGGTAAATTTATCACCAATTTCTGGAATTCGTTCTTGACGTAAACGAACTTGTACTAATTTATTACCTTCTTCATTTTCTGTAATCGCAACAAAATCTGCAATTCCTTCTTCACCATGTTTTAATGAGATAGAACTTTCTCGTCTTATTGCAGCAGATAAATTATATTCATCTAAACCACTTAAGAAACGTGGAGGAGATGTTCGCCCAATAACAACATTACCTTCTTTTAATTCTGCTTCAGGATAAATAATACCGTCGCCTTCTAAGAATGCATAATCTCCTTCGGTTCTATAACCTTTTACTTCTTTATCAGGGACTGAAACTTCATCAATTAATCCACCAGAATATCGTAATTCTTCAGCACTAACTGGCTGGAAATATGTACTTCGTGCTAATCCACGTTGAACAGAACCTTTGTTTAAGATAACACCATCTTCCATGTTGTATCCATCATAACACATAATTGCAACAATCATATTTTGTCCTGAAGGATGTTCTTCATAATTTGTGACATCATGAATTGCAGTTTTTACAATTGGAACATGAGGATAATGTAATAAGTTTGCATCCATATCCATTCTAATATGATAGTTTGCTGCATAAAATCCTAATGATTGTTTCTGGTTTTTACTTCCAATAATTAAACGTGAGGAAGGTGTATAATTTCCAAACGGTACCAAAGAAGCTGTAATACCACTAATTGCAAAGGATTCAATTTCTAAGTGAGTATGTTCACCTGTTAAATCTTCCATATTATAAGCAACAAATGCATTTTCTTCTTCACCAGCATCAATATATTCAACAATTCCTTGTCTTACTAAATCTGCCCATGTGATTTCATTTGATGTTAATTGTTGTATATGTTTTTCTGTTAAAAGAGATTTTCCGTTTTTTACTACAATTAAGGGTCGTCTTGCTCTTCCGGAATCAGTCCAAAGATAAATTTCATTTGCTCTTTCATTAAAGTAAACATTAACTTCTATAGACAAAGATCCTTTTCTTCGTAAATCACGAATATCTTGCACATATGTAGAGGCATTATCAACTTTTCCAACATATTTTGCATTAATAAAAACGTCAGTCATTTTATTGTGCCTCCTGTAATCCTAATGACTTTAGAGCATCAAGAACTTCTTGTTCGTCTATTTCCTGTGAAAGAGAACATAACATCGCAAGATTTTTTCGTAATCCAATGTTTGTACCTTCAGGTGTTTCAATAGGACATAATCTTCCAATATGTGTACAATGTAATGCCCGAGCATCAAAGTTTTCTTGCGTACTTGATAAAGGACTTACAACTCTTTGTAAATGTGAAATCATATCTAAAAAATTAATTCTACTAATTCTTTGTGAGACTCCCTGACGACCACCAACCCATTCTCCGGTTGCCATAGCTGAATAAAGTCTTGAAGTCAATAATTTGTCACGAATAATAACACGCACTGATGGAAGTTTACCACGTTTGATAATTCTTTGAAAATTATATAAGATATCTCCAACCAATACTTTAAAGTTCGCACGGAATAAATCAAGTAATAAATCTCCACTCATTCTTAATCTTTTGTTCATGTAATGGTCTTTATCGTCTGCTTCTCGTTGACCACTAGATACATCAATGAATTTTTTCAACATTTTACAAATATTTCGAGCTTTAGCCTCACGTATTTTTGCGCCTGAACCCATATTCGGTAATAAAAATTTATCAAGAATGTCTTTTGTACGTTCCATACGGATTTCTTTTGCTTGTGCAATTCCAATCCTTTTTGCAATGTAATCAATTGCATCATCTTGAGTTTTGATATCAACGAATTCAAATAAGTTTAAGATAACTTCATCATATGTTTTCTCTGATGAAATACTTTTCATAATATCTTCATCTTTAAGCAAACCAATTGCTTTCAAAACAACGACAACAGGCATTTGTTTAACACGCGTAAATGACATATAGAAAATACCATCTTTCTTCCTTTCAAAAGTATGAGGAATTTTATAAGATCCAGCTGCTGCAAAGAAACGCCCACTAAATTCACCTGGTTTTGATTCTTCAACTACAAAATTATTTCCTGCAAGATCTTCAACATTTACAATAACTCTTTCAGTTCCGTTAATAATGAAATATCCACCTGGATCTGTAGGATCTTCACCACGTTTGATTAAATCTTCACGAGAAAGCCCTTCAAGATTACAATATTTAGATTTTAACATGATAGGTAATTTTCCTATTTCAGCTACAAAATTTTCACGTTGAACATCATTGATATAAGTACTAACTTCTAAGAAAATAGGTGCTGTGTAAGAAATTTTTCGTAAACGAGATTCCATTGGATAAATTGGTCGCTTAGAACCATCAGCTTCAGTTATTTCTGGTTTCCCTACTGTAATTCTTCCAAATCTGATTTTAAATCTCTCAATATTGTGAGGTATAATTGTTGGTTCAGCTTCTTTGTTTTCTTCAATAACAATCTGAAGTCCTTTCTCTAGAAGAGTGTTAAAAGATTGAATACTACTGTCTACAAACCTTTTCTCTTCAAAGTATTTTTTTACCAATATTGAACGATTCATTATGTATATTACCTCTACTCTTCAACTACCAACCTATAATAATCTGATGTTCCAGCAGTCCTACTTCTCCGCTCTATTTTAATGACATCTCCTTGCTTTGCATCTAATTTTACGATTGCAGGATCAGTTACAAGAATTTTTGGGAGATGTTTTGCTTCAATATTATGAATTGCAAAAAGTTTTTCTTTTTCAGAATCACTAACTTTTGAATGCTTTGGGACAAATTGATGTTGTAGGATATTTAAGGTCATGTTTTCTTTCTCCATGGGAATAGTGAATTTGAGGATTGTTGACATCTCAAAACATACATTCTGAAATTCCACCCTCATTCACTTTGTTGAATGTGAGCGGGCCGGAAGGGATTTGAACCCTCGACCGCCTGATTGCCTTGACTTACTTAAAAGTCAGGCGCTCTACCAAACTAAGCTACCGGCCCAAGCGCCCTGGCCGGGACTTTCGTCCTTTTTTCAAAGGTTTCGAACCCGGGTCGTTGCCTTTATGCGATAGCTTCTTACAAAACCACCTCGACAGGGCAACATGCTAGGCCGAGCTACACTACCAGGGCATGTTGATTTGACAGCAAAAAATCTATAGATTCATCGTTTAGAGACGTAAATGTAGAAAGTTTTGTGCCATTTTGTGACTAGTGACGTGGTTTGTTTATAAAGGTTTCTAAAATATTGCTGTGTCGGACAAATAAATTGCCTTGCTTGATTAAATTTGTCAATTGTAATCATTTTGCATAGAT
>PCYG01000071.1:0-2094 GCA_002763025.1 Candidatus Woesearchaeota archaeon CG10_big_fil_rev_8_21_14_0_10_32_24
AAACATTAATAATAAAGAAATTATTGGTATTAAGCAGTTACGTGCATCAAATAGTTCTGCAATTGTAGAATACAAAGGATTTGAAACACCTATTTGCGATTTTGCAGATGCGGATAAAATTAATGTGGAAGGATTAAAAGTACAATTATTACAAAAAGCGGGGGACGAACAAAAATTAAATTGTGTTATCAATGAAAGTTCTCAAAAAGTAGAAGTTGTTTCTTCCAAAGATGCAATCAATGAATTCTGGCCACAATTAACTGGAAAATTAAGGGTTGAATAAATCATTATTTTTTCTAAATAGGTTTCACATAGACTCCAAATCTAGAATAAATTTATAAGTATCTTTTTCTTCTTTCTAAAGATGGACAAAAAGAGGCAGATTGTTTTTCCTAGTAATAAAGCTCAAATTACAGTTTTTATAATTGTTGGAATTTTATTCCTTTTCATTTTTATTGCGATTCTTACATTTACATCCCAATTACAAAAACAAGAATTGTCTGCTTCTGAAGAGAAAGCATTCAATCAGATGTTTGAAAAAGAAGCGTTACGGATCTTCGTTGAAGATTGCTTAAAAGATAGTTTACAAGATGGATTAATTTTGATTGGAAAACAAGGAAAGATTTGGGAAGGACAACCTGGCGGAGTAACATCTTTTGTAGATGGGGTGAACGGATTAAAATTAGCTGATGGAACACAAGTTGCATATGCACTTGAAAATAAAATATATCCCCAATATCAAAATGCATACCCCTGTAAGAATGATACATCCTCACCAGAATTTTGCCGGTATGAATTTCCAGATACATCTCTTGGGTTTGGTGAATTACAATTACGTGCAAGTTCCATTACAAACGATTTGCAACGATTCTTGGGTGTAAAAACAACGGAATGTGTAGAAACTTATACCAAAGAAAATATTTCCAGCAAAGCTAATATTGAATCTACTGATGTTGATATCACATTATCTTTGTTAAATGATGGGATTGCAGTAAAAGCAAATTATCCTTTGAAGTTTTCTCTTGATAGTCAGGAATACTTTCATTTATCAAGTTTTGATTTTTTTTATTCAACACAGTTTAAACAATTACTTGATGCTGCAGTTTTAATTCCTTTAGAAAGGGATTTCAGATATCTGGATTTTGAATTTATGGAAGATACCTTAAAAAACCCTACATTTACATATGCTAACAAACAACAATTTTCTTCATGTGAACCTTTTCAAAATAATCCTCATTTGTTTTTTTGTCAGCAGGGATTAAATTCAGAACAATATAAGAATTTAGGGGTCACACTTACAAAATCAAGTTTTGGAGGGGACGATTTATTTACGTTTACACCTTCCACCTCTTTAATTGTAAATCGTCCTGAAGATTACAATTTTAATGTTTTACGTCAAAATAGACCTCCTGCATTAGATTACATTGGACGATTTAGTTGCCCTCTTTCCAGTTATGATTATCTTGTAATCAAAGACGATTCAAAATTAGGCACTGTTGAATTTACGCCTTCTGCTAAAGATCCAGATGAAGATACAGAAGAATTCAAGTTTGTCAAGGGGGTATTTAAATTTCAGGAAGCTAACGGGTCTGTAAAAGTTTCTGCTTCAGATTTACAAAATTTAGAAGGAATTAATATGTTTTCAGTTAAATCCATAGATGAACATGATCTTGAGGATTCCCAAGATGTACGTGTATTAATTGATCGCCCTTTACAGACAAAGCTAGACATAAATTATCCTTATAATTTTACAAAAGATTTCTTATCCTATAAAGACTATTTGGGTGAGAATGATGTTTTTTTAATTTCACGTGAAGACCCTGTATTCATTAATATTTCAACGCCTACAAAATCTTTGGCAGGAAATGACCCCTATGTTCAATTAACATTTAAAGGAAAGGATGAAGAATTTAATACATATGTTCCTATTAATCTGAAAGAATCCTGCTTTGCATTTCCTTCCTCCCTTGGTGAAAAATCTCTTTGTGATTTGAATCTATTTAAAGGAAATTTTAATGAATGGAAACAATTATTATCGAAATCAGATCTTGCATTTAAAAACCCAACTTCAACAGGAAAATTAATTCTTAATAT
>PCYG01000071.1:2133-3959 GCA_002763025.1 Candidatus Woesearchaeota archaeon CG10_big_fil_rev_8_21_14_0_10_32_24
CTTGATTTCAGTAAAAATTTAGGGAAGGAAGATATCAATCCTTTCATGGCATCAAATATTTGTTGTGTAAATAATAAACTTCAAACAATTGGTGCAACATGTTTCACGAATCCAGAACCCGGATGTTATGGGAGAGTTAAAGATTATACTATTTCAATTAATCCTAAAAAAAATAATCCTAATGGATTTTCGGGTTATGTGAAAGAAACACAAGTTGCAACGTGCGACGGTCTTAAAGGAAACGCGTGCAATGGTGAAAAAACTTACAAATTAGAATACAATCAATTAACGTGCGGAAATTCTAGTTTAGAAGGATGTCTCACAATTGCATCTGCGTGTCAAAACCAACCAGCATACGGATATCCACAAAAAGAGGGGAAAGTTATTGGGTGGTGTTCCGGTGCAATGGGATGTCAATCTTTATGTACTTCTGAAGTTGTAGATTTACTTGCAGTTACAACGCCTACAAAATTTTATGATGCTAATAATATTGCTAAAACAAAAATGATTACAAAAAGTGAAAATTTAAATCTGAAATGTGGCTGTACTTCTACAACTGAAGCGAAAGCGTGTGATGGAAATTTTGATGGGATTTTTGCAGGTCAATGTAGAGAGGGCAAATGTAATGAACCTAAAGGATAATCATATCATTCTATTGGTTATACTACTTTTAGTACTTATGTCTTCATTAGTTATTGCGTCAAATGGTTGTTTTGTAAATAAAGGAAGTAGTAAATATTGTACGGATCTTTCACATGTGGAAGCGCAAGAAGAATGTTCTTTTTCTGATACTTGTGATTTAAATTCCGATTTTTTAGAAGGTCAATCTTGTAATTTTGTGGAAGATTGTCGTCAAATTCTTTGTAAAAGTTCCTGTAAGGTAGAATTTGCAGGGTTATGTGCATTTGGAGAAGTGCCACAAGGTAATGAACAAGAATGGTGTTCTTCCGGGTGTTGTCAATTTACATATGGGGTTGAAGGAAATCAAGAGTATTGTCAATCAACACCAGGTCAATGGAAATGTGAAGTTGAAGCAATAAATAGGGATCAAATAAGTTATGGGTTTGAATCTAATTCTCATTGTGAAATGTCTTGTCAAGATTTTTCTTATCAAGCAACATCGCATCCAGTTAGTGTAACTAAAAAACAATTTACAACTATTTTGTTAGAGGAATCTAAAAAACCTAAAAGTGCTGTGCAAAAAGAAGTATATCTTCCCAAGGAAGTAGTTTCAGAAGAAAAAACAGGAAGTGAGTTTTCATTCTTCTGGTGGATATTACTTATTGGAGTGGTCGTTTTTGTTATTATTAAATGGAGTTCTTGGTTTAAACCACGCGATGAAGATTTTACAGAAGAAATGGTGCCCTCAAAATCTTTCAATTTTCTTTCACCATTTATTTCAAATCCATTCACAACATTACGTATTAAAAAAATGAAGCGGGAACACCAACATAAGCGAAAAGAACAACGAATGGATAACCTATTTGGAGAAGTCGGATTAAAATTACCTGAAGAAATCAAACCTTCACAAAATTTTGAAGAACTCGAACAAAGAATAAAACAAACAAAAATTCATATAAAAACTACTTCTGTAATTAAGTTAAATCAAATTGCAAAACAGCGAGACATGAAAGAAAAGAATACATTTAACACACTCAAAGAACATCAAAAACAGGAACAAATGGATCTTTTTAGAAAATTAAGAAAAATATCTCAAAAAAATAAGTAAATTCTACGTCTATTTACGCCAAAGATTTATAAACAATAACTCTTTTATTCCTCTTGTATAAATGGGAACAAAAAAGAGATGCGTGTTAGTTGTAATG
>PCYG01000071.1:3969-5207 GCA_002763025.1 Candidatus Woesearchaeota archaeon CG10_big_fil_rev_8_21_14_0_10_32_24
TTATTTCTTCTAGTTTCAATTTCAACAGTCGCAGCTGAAGATTGTATCCTTTATGGTTCTTTAAGTTCTAGTGGAATTAATGATAATTTATATTGTCAACCTTATGATGCGTCAGCACAAGCACTCTGTGATAAAGACCCTAATTGCGATGTGACGAAACATGTTATTGCGCAAGAATGTTCTTTAATATCTCAATGTGAACAAGTAATTTGTAATACGGTACAAACAGGTTGTACGTTAAATACACCTAAAGGATTATGTGATCAAATAAAAGGAACAATTGTGCTTCCTCAAAATCAGGTTCTTGAATGTACACAAGGATGTTGTGATATTGGACATAGTGGGGGTACATTTTGTCAATTCGGATCAAACAAATATCAATGTGAACAAAAAGCTCAGACATTACAAAATGGAATTCTTAAGAAGTTTGATGCAAGTTCTGGTATGAATGTTGATAAATGTAATGAACTTTATTGTAAGGTAGAAATTCAACAGGCAACACTTGAAGGTTCAGTAGTGGATGAACAAGGTCAACCAATTGTTCAAGCTTCTGTATCTTTAGAAGGAAAAAATATTCAAACCAACACGGCTTCCGATGGAACTTTCTTATTTGAAAAATTAAATGCGGGTTCTTATACAGTTCACGTATCTGCTTCTGGATATTTATCATCCACTATCACTATAAATTTAGGTTCAGGAAAAACAATTTCGCAGAAATTTATTTTAAAACAAGCAAAAGATCTTGTGCAATTAACAGGAAACGTAATGGATATAGATAAGAAGCCACTCGCCGATGCAATCTTAATTTATAGTGGGCCTTCAAAAGGTCAAGTTAATTCAAATGCACAAGGAGCTTATGAAGTTCAACTAACTCCAGGGGAATATTCCTTTGCTGTAAATAAAAAAGGATTTCAAACAGCAAGTTCACAAGTAATTCTTAAAGAAGGAATGCAAACACAGGATTTCACATTACAAATCTCATTGTTACAAGGTGTAAAAGGAACTACCTATCTTGATGCAAATAGTAACGGACAATTAGATCAAGATGATAAACCAGTGTATGGTGCAAAAATTTATGTTGATGGCGTTTTTAGAGGATTTTCAACATTTCCTTTAGGAGAATATCAATTTGATGTGCCTTCAGGCGCAAGTCACGTTCTAACTGGATCCTATCAAGATTTTGAAGCTGTACCTTTAACATTTCAAATTAAAGAAAAGGAAGGTTTGATTAGAAATTT
>PCYG01000036.1:0-12564 GCA_002763025.1 Candidatus Woesearchaeota archaeon CG10_big_fil_rev_8_21_14_0_10_32_24
AAGAAAGATTTATAAATGAACTACAGAAATTCTTACTTTCCTATGACAAATGATTTTATTTTTTCAGAACAAAATAATGTGGTTGCTTTATATCTTGTAAATCGTCATATTGAAGATATGGATGATTTTAACCAAGCCGGGAAACCATTTTTATTTCAATTAAATGGTGGGAGTTTAAATGATACCATTACAAACCTTCCTGTGTATGTTGGAAGAGAACAAGAATTAGAAGAATTAATTCAAGGAAGGCATGTTAAAAGAGAAACTGATCTTGTATTATATCCTGTGCCTTTCTCTTGTCCTTCTGAACGTCAAGCTGACATTTTTCGTTATCTTGTTAACAAAGATATGACTCCACGCCAAAATCCTGATATTCGTTTAGATTTAGAAGAATTTAAAAAAACTTTAAACAGATATGATAATGGAATGATTCGTGCAGATGCTTTAGTACGTGCTAATACAGAAAAACTTCCTGAAATATCTCAATTAGGAAATGTTGAATCTTCAAAACCAAATATTCTAGACTACTTACGAAGATATATCCCTTTTTTATAATAATTGGTAAAAAGAAACAAATTCTTTTTCTGATATTGTTAAACCAGCTTCTAAGAAATATTTGGCTAAGAGAAAAGCATCTTTGTTCATATCATCCGTTTTTGCAAATTTATGTAAACGATTCATTGTGAAACTACATAAATATCCTTCGTTTAACTTAATTACTGCTTCTTTTTGATTCTTCTTTTTTAAAGTTAAATTTTTTGGACAAAAATGTAGCTCTTGGAATGAATAAATTTCTTTATTTTCTTTAAACCCTGCAGGTTTTAATTCGCGAAGTAACATTTCTTGTAAAAATTCTTTCTTTGTTTTACCAACAACCACATATTTTTCGTTATCTTGTTGTTCTACTGTGTGTATTCGTCCTAAATATTGTTTTACACGTTGTCTTGGTCCCTGTTTGGTTGATTGGCTTTCTACGAGATATGCATAAGGTTTGTTACTTATTTTTTTAATACGTATATACACCATATTATGTTAATATGAAAAGTATATATATTTGTTTTGGTCTTTCTTAATTATGGTGGGGATTAATAGTTGTTGTATAGAATGTAATCACATAATTACAAATCCTATCTGTGCGAGTTGTCTTTCAGAAGAAATGGTTCTGCTTGTGTCTGAAACACGTCCAGACCTAGCACAAAATATTAGGGGTTTCCATTTTGATGGAGATGTCCATTGTATCAAATGTAATGAAAGTATGGGTTTATGTGCTCATTGTTTTTCTAAAGATATTTATGAATACATTAAAGAGAATGATTCTGTATTAGCAAAAGAATTTGTGAATCGATTTGATTTTGATTTAAGGAGAAATTTGGCCAGAGATGCTTTTTAATTACAATTCTCAAAAATCTCATTTGCAAGTAATGTGAATTTAATATTACTATTTGCAGGGTGTGTGATAATTTTACTTTTTTGTCCTTGTTCTAGTGTAATAATTTCTTTACTAAGAAGGCTGATTTTAGATTTTTTTTCGCCATTTTCATTAATAATCGTAGTTGGCCCTAATTTAGATATTTCAAAAACCGTTTGTGCATTTTCTTCAATACAATGACTTGGTGCGTCTAATAAATTCCATGTTAAACCTCCTGCTGCAGTATAACCATCTTGCCCCGGTTTATGAAAATACGTTTCTCCATCACTAGTAACGGTTTCAACAGAATAATATGTACATCTCTTACTGCAAATATCACTTCCTTTATAGATATCTTTCACATATCCACATTTATTATTTATACATACTTTATCTGCTGAACAGTCATTGTTATCTGAACAGACTGCTTTATCTTGTGCAGCTTTATTTAATTGATAGATGTCAATATCATCACATACTTGGTTCTGGTTTACATCCTGACAACATCCATCTCCTGTTGGGTTCAAGATTAAACCATCTTCACAAATAATATCTGTTGTAAGGACACTTGTTTTTGTATCAACAGTTTGTTGAATTTTGATCGCTTGTCCAACAGAACCACTTAAACTAAACATACCCACAATGATAATCACAACTCCAATTACACTAATCATGATTACTTTTTTTTTATCTGGACCTTGAGCTTTTTTATAAGATTGATAATTAGTTTTCATTGTAGATTTGTATGCATGATGGATATCTTTCTCCTCCCATCCAGCTTGGACCAGGTTTTGTTTAATATGTTCAAATTTCTTACCTTGTTTAATGTGATTAGTGATATAACTGGCTACCTGAGGGTGAACTTTATTATTAAAGAGGCCATTACTAAAAATTCCTTTTTTCTTAGCATACACTATTCCTCCTATGACTGTTACGACAATTAAAAAAATAATGAATGCAAGAAATGTATTAAACGACTGCGTACCTTCCAATTCTGTTTTTACTTCTGTTAAATTTTCTTTAGTTGTATCAAGATTCTTTTGTAATCCCGCTAAACCTGTTGATACAGATCCAATATCTTGTTTTATTCCTTGTTCAAGAGAATTTTGTTGTGAATTAATGATATCAACATCATTTTTTATTGTAGAAACTTTATAATCCAATGTTTGGAGATCTGTTTGTAATATATAAATTTGACTTTCTAAAGAATTTATTTTTAATTCTAATAATGCAATTTTTTGTGTATTTGGATTAACAGTAACATTTGCAGCGGGGGGTGTAACGGTCGTATTTGTTGTAGCATTAGAAAGTGGTTCATCATCTGGTGCTAAAGCTGTAGGGAGAGATAAAACTAATATCATAATTACTACAAAGAGTATTACAAACTTCTTATTTACCATCTTTCACTCTTTTTTCTTACTAAAGAGATTTTTTTTAAGTTTATATATGTTTCTTTTGATTGAGAGGAAGATTTATATAAATAAACGAACTTTCCAAAGCCATGTTAGATATTAATTTTGTACGTGAACATTTTGCCCAAGTGAAGGCTAATGAAGTTAAGAAAAATCAAGATCCTGAAGTAGTAGATTCTGTGTTGGTATTAGATTCTCAATGGAGGGAAGGCAAGGCAAACGTTGAAAAGTTGAAACAAACAAGAAATATTGTTTCTGAAGAAATTAATAAGGCAAAGAAAGCAAAAGACGAAAAAACTGCGCAGAATAAAATTAAAGAAATGCAGGTTGTTGCATCTAACATTAAAAAACTTGAAGAGGATGTTGAAGAATCTTTACGTCAAAGAGATATTGAACTTTGTAAGTTAAGTAATATTATGCATGATTCTGTTCCAGATGGTAAAGATGACACAGAAAATGTTGAGATTAAAAAAATAGGTAAACTTCCTGAATTTGATTTTGACGTTAAAAATCATGTAGAATTATGTGAATCTCTTGGTATTGCTAATTTTGATAAGGCTTCCGATGTGTCGGGAAATGGTTTTTATTATTTACAAGGTGAATTAGGTTTATTAAATCAAGCATTAATTCAATTTGCAATTCAATTTATGCATACACGAGGTTATCGTTATTTGGAACCACCGTTAATGGTGAGGAAAGAAATTCTTGGTGCTGCGATTGATGTAGGTGAGTGGACTCAAACGATTTATTCTGTAGCGAATGAAGATTTGGCATTAATAGGTACAAGTGAACATGCAATTTTGGGTTATCATAATAAAGAAGTTTTTGAAATGAAAGATTTACCAAAAAAATATTTTTCTTATTCTATGTGTTTCCGAAAAGAAATTGGGGCACACGGTATTAATGAGAAAGGATTATGGCGAACTCATCAATTTAACAAAGTAGAACAGTTTATCTTCTGTAAACCTGATGAAAGTAATCAGTTATTTGATGAACTTCTTAAGAATTCAGAAGAAATCTTAAAACAATTAAAATTACCATATAGAGTATTAGAAATTTGTAGCGGCGATTTAAGTACATGGAAACATCGTAGTTATGATGTTGAAGTTTGGCGTCCTACTACAAAAGATTATGGGGAAATCATGTCTTTATCTAATTGTACTGATTATCAAGCACGAAAGTTAGGGATTAAATTTGTGAATCCAGAGAATAAACGAGAAGTGGTTCATACATTAAATAATACAGCTCTCGCGACTTCAAGGATAATGGTTGCAATTCTAGAAAATTGTCAAACAAAAAAAGGAACTGTTAAGGTTCCTAAAGTTCTTCAACCTTTTATGTGTGGTATTACAGAGATTGGGAAATAAGTGTTTTAAATTCCCACAAACAATATAAACAACACCTTCTTCTAAATTAGAATGTCATTGTTTAAAGATATGCTTAGAAGTGGAGAATCTTTATTTAGAGATACTTTGTTTTTAGGATATGATTTTCAACCAAAAATCTTGTATGGGAGAGAGAATGAACAACAGCGGTTTGCTGTTGCAATTAGACCACTATTGCAAGGACAAAATGGCCGTAATGTATTTGTATATGGTGCTCCTGGTATTGGAAAAACTACTGCTTGTAAACATGTTCTAAGAGAATTGGAGGAAGAAACAGATGAAGTCATCCCCATTTACATAAATTGTTGGAAGGAAAATACAACATATAAGGTATTCTATCGGATTTGTCAAGATTTAGGTTATAAATTTATTCAGCATAAGAAAACAAGTGAATTATTTACTTTAATTAAGGATAAATTGAATAAAGGGAGTGTTGTATTTATTTTTGATGAAATTGATAAATTGGAAGACACGGATTTTCTTTATACCATATTAGAAGATGTTTATCGGAAATCTATTCTTCTTCTTACAAATTATCGTGATTCTTATTCAGAGATGGATGAGCGTATTAGAAGTAGGTTAAATCCAGAATTTTTATATTTTAGATCTTATAATCAAACAGAAATTGCAGGTATTTTAAAACAACGAAGAGATTATGCATTTGTTCCAGGAGTATGGGATGAAGAAGCTTTTGATGAACTTGTAGAAAAATGTGTTGAAACAAAGGATGTTAGAATAGGATTATATTTAATGAAAGAAGCAGGTACATTTGCTGAAGATAAAAGTTCTAGAAAAATTGGATTGGAACATGTTGCACAAGCAGTGAAGAATGTTGATAATTTCCATATTAAACCAAATGAAGCATTGGAAGAAGATTTATTGTTTGTTTTAGAAATCGTAAAAAATAATAGTGGAAAAAAAGTAGGGGATCTTTATAATACATTCATTGAACAAGGTGGTGAAATGAGTTATAAAAGTTTTCATAGGCGTATTACAAAATTAAGTGAAGGAAAATATATTGGTACTGAAAAGATTTCTGGCACTACAGGAAATACAACAATTGTTAGTTATTCATCTGTGAAGAAGTTAACGGATTTTTAGTTAATCCAATATCTACAATCATTGTTTTATCTTCTAAATGCATTAAACCTGCTTTAATATCATGTAATGCAATTACCAATTCAACATCACAACTTTTACTGCCTTCTCCTGTGTCAGGATTTAAGCCAGAAGGTACATCAATAGAAACTTTGATTCCTTCTAATTGGTTAAAAAAATCAATGCCAAACGCAATTGGTTGTCGGACTTCTCCCACAATTCCTGTACCTAATAAGGCATCTAATAAAACTAATTGGTGATTTTTTTGAAATTGGAAATTCTTTAAATCTTCTGCTGAATGAACATGCACAACCGTTACGGCATCTTTAATTTTATCATAATTTTCTTTTGTTTCTTCTGAGAATTGTTCTTCTGAACCAAAAAGTAATATTAATGTAGGGCAAATTTCTAAACATTCTCGTGCTGCTACAAAACCATCACCAGCATTGTTGCCTGTTCCTGCAAAAATCACGAGATGTTTATCGGATAAATCATACTTTTCATTAAGAACTCTACATATTTCTTTACCTGCATTTTCCATCAAATTAAGAGGGAATGTTCCTTTCTTTGAAGCTGCACGTTCCAATGCGATCATCTCTTTGGTTGTGATCATACATGTTAGAGAGACTTAATTATATTTATAGTTTATTGTTTTGTAATAATAGAAATCCTTTTAAAAAGAGTTTTTTAACATAAAATAGTGGGGATTTTAATTGATGATTATAAAGAAAAGGTACCTTTAGAGGATATTGTTGAAAAACATGAATTGGTGTTATTTGATTCAAATGTTATCATCCCTGTGAATACTCTTTCAGATTTATTTTATGATGTAAATAATTATCTTGAATTTGGTTCATTTTATGATTTATTAAATAATGCGTTTCAATCATTTCAATCTAGAAGGGATTTTTTAAATAGTCATGAAAATGCTGTTTTTGTAAAAGGAGTTAAAGATGAACTAGGAAATTTTGCTGTTGTTTTAAGTAAGTTTTTAAATAAATTTCAAAGATGTAAGACTAATAGAAATTATGGGGTTCATTATAGAGACCTTAAACACAAAAGTAATCCAAGAACAGTTCGAAGAAGTAATCACGATATTTCTTATATCCAAACATCTCATGATGCGTTAGCTATTTTAAATAATTATTATTTGGGCGTACAAGAATGTGTGCAGTCTCTTAATCTTTATGAAGGAAATCGGATCATTATTCCAAAACTTAAAGGTAAATTTTTTTCAGATGTAAATTATTCTATTATTGAAGCTGCTATTGGTTCTGTTTTTAAAGACCATCAAAATGTTGGTATTGTGACACGTAATAGTAATCTTACGAGAATTTTACATTTTACTCTGGGTTATTTATCTCATTCTCGTCAAGATCTTTTTGAGAAAGCAAACAATGATATTACTTTATATTTCATGGATCCCCTAGGAATTGAACCCGTTGGATTTAAAATTAATTTTGAATTACAACAAGAAAACAATCCCTGCAACTATGAACCCAATAATAGAACCGGCGATAACTTGTAAAGGTGTATGGCCCATTGCAAAATGTGTGTCTTTCTTCATCTTTAATTTCTTAATTACTTGCTGAAGCAATAATCCTTCTTCACCAACTGTTCTTCTGACACCATACGCATCTCTTAATATTACCATTGCAAATACTAAAGCAATCGCAAATGTTGTGGATGTACCTTCAACAAGATAAATGATTGTTGCGAGAGAAACTACAAATGCTGAATGTGATGAGGGCATACCACCAGTTACAAAAAGATCACGCCATGCAAGAGATTTATGTTTAAACCAAAGTGCAATTAATTTTACTAATTGAGCTCCAAATCCTGCAAATAACACTGCTAAGAGAATCTTGTTCATGTGATTAGAATATTTTTTTAGTTTATAAGGTTTCCTTTTTCTTGTAAGGAAGAATTATTTCTATGAATTAGGGATTATGTGGTTGTTATTAAAATGTTTCTATCACCAAAATAAATATATACTCTTAAATCTCCAAAAATAAGATGTCAGAAATTAATATTCTCTCTGAAGATCTCATTAATAAAATCGCAGCAGGTGAGGTAGTGGAAAGGCCGGCTTCTGTGGTTAAGGAACTTATAGAAAATGCATTAGATGCAGATGCAACTAGTATTATAGTTGAAATTAAAAATTCTGGGCAAGATTTGATTCGGATTACGGATAATGGGAAAGGCATGAATGAAGTAGATGCTAGAAAATCTGTGTTACGGCATGCAACAAGTAAATTGAAAACAGTAGAGGATTTATTTTCTATTGGGACATTAGGATTTAGGGGAGAGGCACTTGCAAGTATTGCAGCGATCTCACAATTTTCTTTAATTACAAAACAGAAAGATCAATTAGAAGGATTTAATCTTGTGTTAGAAGGTGGTCAAGTTATTAGTGAAGGTGCAATTGGATGTGATCAAGGTACAACAATTGAAATTCGTAATCTCTTTTTTAACACGCCTGTGCGGAAAAAGTTTTTGAAAACAGATGCCGTAGAATTACGCCATATCATTGATGTTGTGACGCATTATGCATTATTGCATGAGTCTGTTGATTTTAAATTGACACATGAAAATCATGAACTCCTGAATGCTCCTTCCATGGGAGATCAGCGAAGTAATATTGCATCAATTTATGGTATTTCCATTGCAAAAGAATTGTTGGAAATAGATTATGAAGATGATCTTGTAAGAATTGAGGGTTTAATTTGTAAACCTTTGAATTCACGTAATGATCGGAATCAACAAGTGTTGTTTGTCAATAATCGGTGGGTGAGGAGTAAAGAATTAACGGATGCAGTTTATGAGGGATATAAATCTCGTTTGTTTGTAAATAAACATCCTATTTTTGTTTTAAGTTTAACATTAAATCCTCATAATGTAGATGTTAATGTTCATCCACAAAAGATGGAAATTAAAATCGAACAGATTAATGAAGTGAGTAAAGTAGTAACGCAATCTGTAATTAAAACCTTAGAAAAACATAATTTAATTCCTTTAATGGATGTTGAATCAGAAGCATTAACAATGGGAGCTGAAGTTCGTAAGACCTATACTTTTGAACCCTCTCAACAAACTACGTTAAAAGTTGAAGAAACAACAGCTTCGTATTCTGATTCTTATGACCTTGGTTCTTACGTTACACCAGAAGAAGAAGTCATTGAAAAAGGAGATTATAATAAGATTTCTGAACCTGTTAAAGAAGTAGAACAGATTGTGGAAAAATTACCGCACATGAAAATTTTTGGACAAGTTCATAAAACATTTTTTGTGGCTGAAACTGAAGGAGGTGTTCTTTTTATTGATCAACATGCAGCTCATGAACGTGTGATGTATGAAAAATTCATGAAACAATTTAAAGATGCATCTGTGAGTGTGCAAGAATTATTGCAAGGTGGCGTGTTAGAATTAACTGCTGCAGAAAAGGTGTTAGTGGAAGAAAATATTGAAGAATTATCAGTGATGGGTTTTAGTATAGAACCATTTGGTGGTAATACATTCATTTTAAAATCCGTACCTTCCGTATTTGGAAGATTACAATCGCGAGATTTATTTCAAGTGGTATTACATGAATTAGTTATTGGTCGGAATACGCTTCAGGAATTGAAAGAACTCATTATCACAAGAATGGCTTGTCGTTCAGCAGTTATGGCTGGCGACGAATTAACAATTAATGAAATGACAAAGATCTTATCAGATTTACAAAAAACAGATTTCCCTTATACCTGTCCACATGGACGTCCAACGATGATTAAAACTGAAGCTTTTGAGTTAGAAAAAAAGTTTAAGAGATGTGGCTGATGAAAATTAAGCTCATTTAACCCGTAATACTTTAGAGAACTTTGCAAAATAGATGTTTTGAAAAAACACAAGGGCTAAAATTCATAAATTTCTTTGTTTTAGGAAGTGGCTTTCATGTAAAAGTGAATTATTCAAAGTTCTCTTTAGCAAAATGAAGCAGAGATAGCACCGACTCACTTTTCTGCTGGTAAGATTGCACTGCGGGCACCCCGTAAGGGGCTTCCCCCACCCGCAAAGAAATGTTAGAGTCGATAAACGTTCATAAATTGGTGCTTTCTCTGCTTCAGAACACTAAAGTATTACTTTAACCCAAAAGATTTATAAGTATAGAGCACATTCCAATCATAAAACAAGAGGTTGAAAAAACTTTTCTAGGGTGTTAAAATATGGATCAATTAAAAACAGGTACTACAACAGTAGGCATTGTCTGTAAGGATGGTATTGTTCTTGCAGCTGATATGAGAGCAACCGTGGGTCACATGATTGCTGATAAACGAGCAGATAAAGTGCATATCTTAAATGATGATTTTGCTGTAACATGGGCAGGATCCGTTTCAGAAGCACAGCTGATTACAAAATTAATTCGTGCGGAATTAAAATTAAAAGAAATTCGTACAAATAAAAAAACTAATGCGAAAGAAACCGCTAATTTACTTGGTGGATTAATTTACTCAAGTATTAGGCGGCCAAGTATGTTGCCAGGAATTGCACATTTTATTCTTGGAGGTAAGGATACAGATGGTCTTCATCTTTATGATTTATTTCCTGATGGAAGTGTTACTGAAGTTCCAGACTATGTATCATCTGGTTCAGGAAGTGTCTTTGCATATGGTGTATTAGAAACAAGATACACCAAGGATATGTCTGTAAAAGAGGGTATTGAACTTGTAAAATTAGCAGTAAATACAGCTTTACAAAGAGATAGTGCATCAGGTAACGGAATTAACATTGTTGTGGTTAATCCAACTGAAATAAAGAATGTCTTTAGAAAAGAAGTCGCAATGACTTTGTATTAAATTTTTTTATTTTATTAAACTCTTTTTGAGATAACCTACATCACAAGAAAAAATATTAAATTAACAAACAACAAAAATTCTTGAGAATTTTTAGTGTTTTTGAAATACATTAAATTAATCAAAATAAATAAAATGGCAAACACAAAGAAATTAACATTTCTTAAGTTTGCCTCATACAAATAAAATGGCAAACATATTAAAAGAAATTACGAAAGTTTTACCGGAAGGTGTTGTAGCAGAAGCTACATTTGAAGGTGCAAATATTATTATTTACACGAAGGATAGAGATTATTTTCTTGATAACAAGGGTACAATCCGTGGAGCAGTAAAGGAGTTCAAAAAAAGAATTGAATTACGGTCAGATCCCTCTTTATGTATGGCTATGGAAAAGGCAGAAGCTGAGATTAAAAAAATGATTCCTAAAGAAGCGGGTGTGCAGGAATTTATTTTTGATCCCCCACGTTCTATTGTGATTATTCATGCAGATAAACCAGGATTAGTAATTGGAAAACAAGGTGATCTCTTACGTGAGATTGCAGAAAAAACTGCATGGGTTGCAAAAGTAAAACGTATGCCTCCTATTCAATCAAAATTAATTGATAGTGTCCGTTCTGTTCTTTATGAAGATGCAGTTGGACGAAAAAAATTCTTGAGTAAAACTGGTCACCGAATTTATGATGGATGGTTACGTGGAAAAAAACATGAATGGGTACGATTATCTTGTCTTGGTGCATCCCGTCAAGTTGGACGAACCTGTTTTTTATTACAAACTCCCGAATCTAGAATTGTGATTGATTGTGGTATTGATCCAGGAGAAGAAGGAACTGAAACGTATCCTTACTTAGATGCACCAGAATTTAACATTAGTGAAATTGATGCAGTTGTTGTCACACATTCTCATTTAGATCACTCAGGTTTAATTCCTTACTTATTTAAATTTGGATATGAAGGTCCCGTTTATTGTACATTTCCCACACGGGATGTGATGGCACTTTTACAATTAGATATGATTAAAATCCAACGTGCAAAAGGTCAAGAACCAATTTATAAAAGTGAAGAAGTACGAAAAATGGTCCTTCATACAATTTGTTTAGATTATGACGAAGTGACAGATATTACACCTGATGTAAGATTAACATTGTATAATGCAGGGCATATTCTTGGAAGTTCTATTGTTCATTTTAATATTGGAAATGGATTACATAATTTTGCTTATACGGGAGATTTGAAATATGGTCATACGAATGTTCTTGAACCGGGAAATACCCAATTTCCTCGTCTTGAAACGTTAATGATTGAAGCAACGTATGGGGGAAAAGAGAATTTTGCAAATGAAAAGGAAGCAGACCAATATATGGTTGATGTTATTAAAAGTACATTTGAGCGTGGTGGAAAAGTTTTAATGCCAGTTCTTGGTTCAGGAAGAGCACAAGAGGTAATGGTGATTATTGAAAGATTAATTAGAGAGAAAAAAATACCTGCCGCAAATGTGTTTATTGATGGAATGTTATGGGATATTACTGCAATTCACACTGCATATC
The DNA here is from genome assembly GCA_002763025.1 of Candidatus Woesearchaeota archaeon CG10_big_fil_rev_8_21_14_0_10_32_24. Lineage (GTDB taxonomy): Archaea > Nanobdellota > Nanobdellia > Woesearchaeales > GW2011-AR9 > 1-14-0-10-32-24. The sequence continues at coordinate 11,680 of PCYG01000036.1, forward strand.
CGGAATATTTAAACCGAAATTTACGACAAGAAATATTCCATAAGGGAAATAATCCTTTCCTCTCTGAAATTTTTAAACGTGTAGGTTCAAGTAAAGAACGTCAAGAGCTTATTCATGATGGTGTTCCAGCTTTAATTCTTGCAACATCAGGAATGATGTCCGGTGGTGCCTCCGTAGAATATTTTAAACAACTTGCAGGAAATAAGAATAATTCTATTATTTTTAGTTGTTATCAACCACCAGGAAGTCTTGGGCATAGAATTAGGTCTGGAGAGAAAGATATCATGTTTGGTGATGGTGGTCAGAAAGATATTGTGACTGTAAATATGGAAGTACATAAAGTAGAAATTACGGCACATTCCGAGAGGCGACAATTAATGAATTACATTAAAAGATGTAATCCACAACCACGTAAAGTGATTGTTGTTCATGGGGAAGCAAGCAGATGTTTAGATTTTGCATCGTCAATTCATAAATCTTATAGAATTGAATCAGTTGCACCGAAGAATCTTGAAGTAATTAGGTTAAAGTAGAAATAACCTAAATATTTATAAAACAGCTTCTTTCTTTAGGTTTAGTTACGCCAACATCGCATAATCTGGTATTGCGCTGGTCTTGAACTCATCACCAGAATCGAAAACCAGTTCCTTTTGGAATTCCCGGTTCAAATCCGGGTGTTGGCGTTTTTCTCCATGTTCAACGCCAGCGGTCCCTCACAGGGCCACAACGCTTTTAAACGGATTTCTCGGAGGAATATAATATGGGAATCCACAACTATGACCGAAAGTATCTTCAAGTGATTTTAAATATACGCTGATTTCATCATCCATTGCACCAATAATGCCTATTTTCTTTGTCATTTTCTAATATCTCCGTTTCACCATG
>PCYG01000036.1:12581-15605 GCA_002763025.1 Candidatus Woesearchaeota archaeon CG10_big_fil_rev_8_21_14_0_10_32_24
AAGGATCCCTTTCTCAAGATTTTATTAATCAAAGATATGTGGGTCGGGCTTCAAGAGGTATTTGTGGCATTTTAAATGAAGTTTCAATATTTAACTTTGACAGTCAACCAAAAATATTAAGTTATACAAACTCAACATAAAACCCATAGATATTCTAGAATTTCAAAAAATAGGAAACAAAAAGTATCTAGTATCAAAATAATTATAAATCTTCTTTAAAGAACATTTCAACTTCTTTGGTAAATATTTTTAGAAGATTTGTATCATTTATACTAATTTTAGAGTTATAAGCTTTAACCATACTTTGATAATACCATTTAATATCTTCTTGTGAAGCATTAAATCTGTTCCAAAATTCAGCTCCATAAATAAAATGATCATTCATCATATCTCTTAAATTAGATAATTTATCTGCACAACTAAGTAATTTAGCATCTCTGTTTGCATTTTGGATAAATTCAATTGTATGAGATTTTCTTTCTTTCCAGCTTTTTGGTTTCTCATTATTTACTTCTCCCTTATATTCCTCAGGCTCTGAAGCTGCTTTTACTAAATCTCTAACTTCTTTTCCAAATTTATCTTCTATTTCTTTAAGTGATGTTTCAGTATCTTCAAATACATCATGTAAAAAACCTGCAGCTACCAATTCATCTGAAACTGTAGAATTGTTTCTTTCTTTAAGTAAAATGGAAGCAACATCCATTGGATGAACAATATAAGGAATTGTTGTTCCTTTTCTTTTACCATTCAAATGTTTTTCATACGCATAAAGAAATGCTTTTTGTATTATTTGGCTCATTTTAGTCATTCTCCTAATCAACCCTATTCTCAGGATGATTTTCCCTAATCTCTTCTATAAATGTTTCCAATTCACTAGGAACACTACTAGCATCTGCTTTAAAGCCATGATGGGTACTTACTATTGAAAATTCTGTTTTCTTTCCTACTTTAATGATATTTATGGTATGATGTGGTCCAAAGACAATACGTACAGATTTATATTGTCCTTGTTCATCCTTTTTTATTTCAATTTCTCGTATTCCTTCAAGTTTCATTTTCTTCCTCCCATTTTAACCCATAGTTTCTTCTCTTTTATTAATTCTTCTTTTTTTTTTGTATCCTCAATATTTCCTCTTTCTTTTCTTCCTCAGCTTCTTTGTTCTTTCCATTTTATTTACCTTCGTGTTTACCACGTATCTTTTTGGAGGTATAGAACCAGCACCGATATTTTTTTAAAGAAACTTTCATTTCTTTTTCTTGCGTTACCTATCTGATGGAGACCGGTTCTAATCTCCTTTCTTTTTCAGATAGGCTTTCTTATTTATAAATTTTATGTTAATGTAGTGCAATTTTCAATAATGTAGCAAAACCATAAACAAAAACCAACCGAAAGGTTTATATCACTGGTTTAATATACTATTTTAAAGTACACACAAAACTAATTTATATACAAAATGATTACTAACCAAAAGATGAGTGTTGTCAAAAAGAGGTTCAAACGTGCAGAGCTCTATAACGAAATAGTAGAAACTCTCAAAAAAGAAGAAAAAACAATTCTCCAAATTGCAAAATCTTTTTCTCCACAATTGAATTGGGAAACTTCTAAAAATGCCGTAACAATGCTTCAAGAAGTTGGTATTGTTTCTACAAAAGAACAAAACGGCAAAACTTATTATTATGTTGATGAAAGTAATATTATTGATTTAGATAAAGACACACTTCTTGGAATTCATGTCACTAAAGAAGAACGTTTGGCAACATTACAATTAAGCCAACGCATAGATTTACGATGGGATCTTCCTCGTAAACTTCTCAAAACATTTCGAAACAAGATTATGATTAAAGTTATTAAAGAAGCAAAAATTAAGAATATCCCCTATGGTTGGTATCTGTTTGGTGAATGTCTTCTTTTACAATCTGATGACTTAACTGGGATTAAAAATATTGGTTCAAAGTATGATAAAGAAATTGATAGTGCTATTAAATATTATTCAGGGTGCTTTACAACAAATGAGCTGATGGAAAAAACGTATGTTGATGAACATAATGAAACATATCTATCTCGTCTTAAAATGATAGATTTTCTATTGAATAAGTTTACAGGTGATTCAATAAACCGTTTACGATTAGAATTGAGGAATCTAATATTTAGTTTTAGAAAAAAGGAAGATAATGAAGACATTATAGAATTTATTAATGGTTTTGCTTTTTGTGTTTTTAGAATGATAAAAAAAATGTCATTGGGAGAATTAGAAGAAATTCGTCCATTAATTTTAGAAACATTTACTTCTATGTGGGAAATCATTGCCACGTATAGTTTATATGAATCTTTAGCAATTAATGGATTTTATAAAAAAACAGATATTAAAAAATATTATTCATTACGTTTGGAAAGTCTAAAACAAGTTGCAGAAGAATATATTAATAATCTTAAAGATCATTACCCAACATTAGAAATTCCAGACAATGACCCCATCCTACGTTTTAAATCTCGTCAGGCATAACAATTTCAATAAGGTTAGTCCAATCTGCAAAATCTTGTATATTCCGGGTTACTAAATACATGGCATCGGCCTTTTTTGCTAAAATAACATGAAGAGCATCTGGATAGTTTGTTGAAGATAATTCCCTTGCTTCTTTCTTATCCTGTGAAGTTTTTGTAATTCTTCTCAATTGATTTTCAGTTAAGTCATTAAGAAGTTCATTAATTAATTTTGGATCCATATGTTTAGAAAACTCTTCAATTACCCAATCAGAAACAACTAATTTGAATTCACCTTCACGTACACGATAAAATAAATTAGCTGCAAATTGAGCTAAATCACGGAATCTGTCTTTTCGACCACCAAACAAGTCCATATAGACATTTGTATCAACATAGATCTTACACATTTTTAATTAACTTATAAGTTATAGTTAATAAACCTTTCACCACTCCTGCTCCACTGTTTCCATGTACTCAGTAAACTTTGTGTTACAATTGGAGAATCTGTTTTTTTGGTAAACATTTATCAAACCTTAGTT
>PCYG01000068.1 GCA_002763025.1 Candidatus Woesearchaeota archaeon CG10_big_fil_rev_8_21_14_0_10_32_24
CACCTCTTTAAAGAGGAATGTCTTAATGATTTAAATTTGTTATGTAACTGCTAATTTTGCAAAGTTCTCAGTAGATAAGTTTTTAAAGAATTCTTCTTCTAAAGTATTTGTAATGCGGTGGTGGCAGAGTGGTCAAATGCGCCAGGTTGAGGATTGCGATCAAATGCCTGGTTCCTTAGTGGATGCGAGGGTTCGAACCCCTTCCTCCGCATATTTTTCTAATTGGATAAATATCTTTTCAAAAATCTCAAAATCCAAAACTATATAAATGTATAAATGTTTATTTTATATATGGAATCAAAATGGGTTGTGGAACAGGAAGTGGAAAAACTTCCAATTTTAAACAAACCTATTTTTATTGAAGGTCTTCCAGGTTTAGGAAATGTAGGAAAGATTGCTGCAGATTTCTTAATTGAAGAATTGAAAGCAACAAAATTATATTCATTTTTTTCTTACAAATTTCCACATTCCGTTTTTGTAGGCGAAAATAATCTTGTTGAAATGCCAAAGATTGAATTATATTATAAAAAATTTGGTGGTAAAAATAATAAGAAAGATCTTTTAATTTTAACAGGGGATATTCAACCAATAGATGAAGAAAGTTGTTATACTTTTTGTGATGTAATTCTCAATTTGATTAAACAATTTAATTGTTCAGAAGTTCTCACAACGGGTGGTATTGGATTGCAACATGTTCCTGATGAGCCAAAAGTATATTGTACTAGTAATGATGAAAAACTCTATAAACAATTTACAAAGAAAGGTATGGGTGTTGAATCAGAAATTTTTGGAGTTGTTGGCCCTATCATTGGTGTTTCTGGCGTTCTTCTTGGATTAGGAAAAAAACGTCATGTTAAGGGAGTTGCTTTACTTGCTGAAACTTTTGGTCATCCATTATATCTCGGTATTAAAGGTGCACAAGAAATTTTGAAAGTTATAGAGAAAAGATATGTTTACAAAATTAATATGAAAAAAATGTCACAAGAAATTATTGAAGTTGAAAAAGAGTTGATGGGCAAGACTCAAGAGTGGGCTTCTGAAACCAGTCATCATCCACAAGCCGGTGCGAAAGTTATAGATAAAGAAATAAGTTATATTGGATAGGCGTTAACTGCACTCCTTTTATTTAAATGATCTTCTAAAAAGGTTTATTTCTCCTCGCTAGAACAACATAAGCTTTATAAACCATCAAACTATTCTAAGACCATGTACAAAAAGAGGTGTAATTTAGATGTACGTAGGTCTATTTTTAAATCTCATTCTAAAAAAGGGCAAGTAACTATTTTTATCATCATTGGGATCTTACTTGTTCTTGCACTCACTTTAGTAATTCTTGTTCAAATGGAAATTTTCAAATTTGGAACCGATGAACTCGCACCACCAGAAGAAGGAAAAGTGGGAAGTTTCATTTCAACATGCATTAAGGATATTGGTGAAGATGCCATTCAACAAATTGGGTTACAAGGCGGGTATGTTACTGTGCCTGATTCTCTAACAAACGATGCATTTCTCCATCTTAGAATTTCACCATTTCAAGTTATTCCTTATTGGGCTGTAGGAAGTATCACAAATATTCCTACACTTGAAGATCTTAAATTACGGATTGATCAACATATTGTTCAAAATTTAAAATCATGTGTTTTTAATTCACAAGCATTTCAAGAAACATATGACTTAATTGAAAAAAGTGACATCACTTCTGATACAGAACTTGCAAATGATAAAGTCATTTTTAATGTACAATGGAATGTAGAACTTCGTGAGAAATCAGGAAGTCTTGTAGGAGAAGTATTACAACATCAAGCTGAATCACCAATCAAATTAAAGAAAACCCATCTTCTTGCAACGAGAATTATAGAAAAGGAATTACAAAATTTAAAATTAGAAGATATCACACAAGATTTGATTGCATTAGAACATCCCAATGTACCTATTTCCGGTGTGGAACTTAGTTGTTCACAGAAAACATGGGATGTTGTAAAAGTAAAAGAATCTTTGCAAGGTTTACTTAGTCATAATATCCAACAACTTAAAATTAAAGGAACAAATTTTGAAGCATTTCCAGATGAATTGCCCTATTACACTTCACATTATATTTGGGATGTTGGAGAAGATGTTGATGGAAAAGAAATTGATGTCGCTTTTGATTATGAATCAACCTATCCTTTCACCTTCGGGGTGACACCTTTATCAGGATCTAAACTTAAAAGTTCTCAATTAGGTGGTTCCGGTATACTTTCTTATTTGTGTGTTCAAAATTGGAAGTTTACATATGATGTTGAGTTTCCTGTACGTGTAAGAGTACGAGATGAAACGACCGGTTATAATTATAATTTTGCCTTTACTGTACATCTTATTAAAAATGAACCTAATCGTGGTACAATTCTAGCACGTCCAACAAATACTTTTGAAACAGTTACTGATGAAACATTTTGTAATACAAAAGAGATTCCAATGACTGTGAGGACATACGAATTTATTTCTAATGAAGAAGGCGTTAATTTTAGAAATAATTTAGGTGATGTGGCTTTATCATATACTTGTATAAAATATAAATGTGATTTAGGAAATTCTGATTACAATTTCGGTGGTCAAGGATTCTCAGGATTAACAACAAACTTTCCCTATTGTGTTGGTGGTATTTTACGTGGAACACGGGATGGATATAAAGAAGGTTGGGAACGTGTTGTCACTTCCACAGGTAAAGAAATAGAATTAAATATGATTCCATTATATCAATTTCCAACCGCAAAGATAACAATCTTGAAACATGAATTGTTAGATGATGGTACTTTTGGTCCAGGTATTCCTTTATCAACCAAAGAATCTGCGTTGGTTACTTTAACCTATAGAAAATCATCTGATCCTGTAAATCAACCTTTCCATGAAACACAATTTGTACGATCATTTGACATCGATCCAAAGGTGGTAGAAGAAAATAAATTTGAATTGTTAGCAAAAGCAGATTTCCCTTACAATGTAGATATTACTTTAATTGATGAGCAAAAAATCATGGGTGGTTATGAAGGAACGTGGAATGTGCCTTGGGCAGAATTACAATCAGCACAAGAAATGGTGTTCCATGTATTTACCAAAACTACAGGCGATGAAGAAGAAATGGCAGGATTAATTATTGCAAAAGAAATGACAAGTAAAAATGTACCAAAACCCGAATTAAAATGAGTAGTTACAAACAAAGAATTGCACGATTGAGCTCACTATTTGTAATCCTTCTATTTTTGACTCTTCCATTAGCATCTGCATTAGAAATTTCAAATGTGCAAGCAACACAAGTAACAGATACTTCTGCGTTAATATCTTGGCAGACGGATCAACCTGCAGACACATTTATTGGATTTGGCACAACAAAAACAACATTAGAAAAGAAAGGTGATCCATCTCCAGTTACAGATCACCAATTACCTTTATTTAATTTAAAATCTAAAACACAATATTTCTTTAATGTAGAATCTGGAAAAACTACTGATGATAATGGTGGTAAGCTTTATAGTTTTGAAACACAGGCACCAGATACAACAGCTCCTGAAATAGAATTGAAATTCCCTGAAATGATTGCGGGTAATCAATTAACATTGAAAGGATCAACAGAACTTGGTGCAACCGCAACAATTTATGTAAATGGAAACCAAGCAGGTATTGCATTAGCAAAAAAATTAGATGACACGGAAGCAAAGGGATACAAACATCCGGGATTATTTACATTTTCTGGAGTGATATTACAAAATAACAAAGAAAACACCGTTAAAGTGGAAGTAGTTGATTCCTCTGGAAATAAAGCAAGTGCCAATGCAAAAATCTTTGCAGATACAGAAAAACCAAAAATTACAATGGGTAAAGTTCCAAGTTTAGTTGGAGATATATCGTATAAAATTGACGCCATAATTTCTGAATCAGTTTCATATGAAATCAGGGTAGATAACAAATCTGTGAAAAAAGGTGAAGGTGATAGAATTTCTGAAAGTATTTCATTAAAAGAAGGAAAGAATAATGTACAAATTATTGTCATAGATAAAGCAGGGTGGGAAGTTGTTGAACAGTTCTCTATTTCAACAGATACAAGAGACCCTACAGTTAAATTTACTGTAGCGAAAGGTAACGAATATTATCAAGGGTCTGCGGAATCTTCTATTTCAGGAACAACTGAATCTGGCGCAAAAGTATTCCTTTATATTTATAGGCCATCAACTGTAGAATATAACCCAGATTTCTCTCGGGCCTGGATGGAAACAACAGCGAATGATAAAGGAGAGTTCACGTTTGAAGAAGTCAACTTTGAATCGCAGCCATTGTCATTAAAATCTCTTGCACCAAAAAAAGTACCTCAAGGATTACAAACTGTAACCCTGCAACCAGTTGCACAAGCTGGTGAATTACAGCGGAAAACAGTTTATATTTATGTAATTGCAGAAGACCAATCAGGTAAAACAGGATACCAGCAAACACCTCTCAATATTAATTCTTGTTTTTCTGGTGATAGTGTTTTTGAAGTTAATTCAGTGACACAATTCCAAGCTCCATTGAGATTAAATCCGCAATTATTAGATGAAGGACGTGAAGTTGCAACAGTTGTCTTTAATTTTTCATATCGTGGAAGCGCATCTCCTATTATTGATCCAACAACAGGAAATCAAGTTGAACCTGCATTTAAAATTACAGATGTTCTATTTGATCCTGCATGTACACAAGGCATGTTGAAAGATCCAGAAACAAAATTAGGGTGTAATATTCTTCCACAACGACAACAAAGTAAAACACCAAATAATGATAATACTGCATATATGTTAACATACAATTTGAAAAGTTCAGAAACCTTAAGTAAAAAAGAAAGTGGGTATTGGGATGAATTTAAGAAACGCCAAATCATGTTTCCTTTGAAAATTACTGTGCGGTATCAAGAACGTGAATCTGTCACAACTGGAAGTGTTCTTGGATCAACTACAACTGCAACATATGGGTCTCCCAAAACACAAGTGTCATGTCAGCAGTTAGGATATTTTGTTGACATTCCAGTTGACAGTTCTGAATATATACCAGATTGGTTAGCAGATGAAGGAATTGCAACAACAACATATGTCAGTGAAAAAATTGAAGCCATTCTTCCAATTCTAGAAAAAACAATTCTTGTCACAGGTGTAGGATGTATTACATCATTTGTTGGTAGAATTGGATTTAGGTTTGCAAGAATCTTTACATCAAAGATGGAAGTAATTCAATCTAAAGCAGCTGTTGCAGCTAAAACCAAGGAAGAAGGTAAAGATGATTGTCCATTAAACCAAGAAGATTTGATTCTAGAATCTACGAGACAGGAATGGTTAAAATTAAAGAACAATGGTGCATTAAATGGGATCTCTCTTCCAAAAGGTGATTGGGAAAATGAAGCTAATACCTTAGACAAACGATGTCCTTCTACCTCAAAATTATGGAAAGCAGAAGCAGCATTGGATCAAGCATACCGATGGAGTTGTGATCGTGTGTTATGTCGTGCAGCACCAGCAGCGTGGACTGCAAGTGCAGAGAAATCTCAAGTTGATATTGCGGTCTTAAATCAAGAACAATGTACTGTGACTAGTAGGGGAATTCCTTTACAGAAGGTGGAGAATTGTCAAGATCAAATAAGTAAGTCACCAACAGTTCAAGTAAGTCAAGGTGCACTTGATTTGAAGAAGAAAGGCGCATTTACATGTTATAGAAATCCTTTGACTGAACAACTATATTATGTTGATCCTGCAGATATTCAATCAAGTGATGGTAAAAATGTCAAGTTAAAATGGTTAAGTCCCGTTGCAGGGTTAGAATTAAATTCAGCTTTTAATATCAAAAATACAAATAACACTCTTTATGCATATAAAGGTCCAAATAGTCAAGAAATTATAGTTGGAACTGATCAAAGTTGTGCTGCTGTATGTAGTAATCCTCGTGCGCCTGGTTACAAATCAGATGGATGTTATGATGAAGTGAAAGCTGGTTTAACTGGTCAAATTACAATTAAAAAAAACGGGAATTCATTACCTACCGGTGCACGTTCAGCAGGATACACGCAGGATTGTTTTGTAAAAAGCACTGCTTCTGGATCTAATACAGGATTACAACAATGTGTTTGTGTTCCAGACAAAACTGTTAAAGTAGAAAACCTTGGTAACGCACGTGAAGCAATTAAAGAACAAACAAGTACAACAGGAACTGTATCAGAAGATTGGGTTTACAGACAAGATCAATTGTATAAAACAAATCCTACTAAAGGGACGTTTTACCCTGAATGGCGATATTATTCTGGACGAGATACATCTGCAACATTTGGATTAAATCATGTGTTGGATACTGTAGGAACACCAACCATTCCTACAATAAATCCTAATACACAACATCTTGGTGCGTTCCAATCAGTCTGTCTTTCAGGCATTAGTGCACGATTGGTATTAACAAACAATATGTTAAAAGCATTTAATTCTTGTATTGAAGAAGCAAAAACTGGTGGCTTTAAAGATGCAGGGGTCTGTAAAACATTATTCTCTCAACAAATTTGTGGATTAGCCTATAAAGGAATTTCTTATTTAACTAATTCATGTGAACCACTTAATTGGCAAGATGAATTAAAAGGTGGTACGACAATTGATACATTAGGACAAGGTACAAAAGCATTTTATTCATCAATACCGGAAGCTATGAGTTCATCCACAAATGATTTACGATCAGATTATGCTAATGCAAATGTAGAATCATTCTTTTCTGGAGGTGCACAAGGATTTGCACAAAGTATGTGTATGGCTGCTTTTGGATTTGACTTACCCTCAGTGAGCGAGTTTATCTTAGATTCAGCATATGCGTTCCCCATGAAAACAACAGCCCATGCCCTTCCACGTGAACGTGAATTTGCATCTTTTGATCCTGTACGAGGTACAGCTGTATATAATTATAATTTGGGTGCCTTAATAATTCCTGGATGTAAAATTAAATCTGCAACTGCGTCTCTTGTATGTATTGGTCCAGAAGATCAAAATCGACCAGGGGTACAATGTGGTGATCAAGGATGTGATTGTGTCCATGCAACTACAACCTCCGGTTTTGAAGGTGAAAAAACGAAACAACTTAATGGTGGTACATTGTATAATCTTAAACAACTTGAACCTATTTCAATCCAAATTCTCTCACCTCAAAAAATTAATTCAAATTTTAGATATGATCATGTTTTAATTGATCTGAGATTAGATCCAAATGAAAAAAAGGAAACTTGTTTTGATGAAGGCTATTTGGATGGTAAATTTTATTTCCCTATTCAAGATGCATCTCCACCAGGAGTTGTAACAGCATGTCAAACACAATTTGGTACAGGCAAATTTTTCTGTGCTGGTATTCAAGGATTATTTGGAACAGGTGGAAGTTATTTACAAGACCCTTATTTTTCTTGCTATGATAAAACCACACAATCGTGGGCTTCATGTACAACACCAAACTTGTTTACAAAGAATGATGAAATTCGTGTTAAGACACATGTGTTCTCAGATGGGACTCCTGCGTGTTTAAAAATTACAGAACGTGGATTACAATCAGGTCAAACAAATGTGCGTGGGATTCAACCTTTACCACAAAATTTACCAGGTTCGTTCCAACCAGAATGGAATCTTGGAATTGTGACACCTAATTTATTTACAGGTGCAAGCAATTCTATTGTTTTAACGAGCGACAGTGATCAAGGATGTAGTAGTAATATCAATTATCTTAACCCTCCTCCAACAACTCCAATTACGTCATCACCAACATACAATTTTGGTTATGAAGTTCTTCCAGGTGGATTTAAAGTAACTGTGCCTTCAGGTGTTTTAGTTGATTCATCATCAGGATTTAGCGTTGTAAATAATATTTTGAAAAAAGGAACACAAGAAATTTTCCCAGGTTCAGATCTTGTGACTGTGCCATTTACATTTAATGGATTCAAAGTATCTGGATTAATTGGAACGCCAACAAATCCGCAAAAAAAACAATGTACTTATCAAGTTCGTGGATCTGCAAGCGGTTCATTTGCACAGACAGAAAAATCATTCACTCTCACAGCAGAATTATTTAAACCAGATGCAAACGGACAATGTTACAATGTAAATCAACTTATCAAAGCTCCAGCATTTGGAAAAAGTCAGGTTAGTATTCCAATTAAAATTCAACTTGAACCTGTGAAATCACAAATCGTTTCTCAGATGCATAATGATTTCATGGCAGGAAGTTGTAACGCAGTGCAACAACAAGCATCTGCAATAATCAACTATGGTGGAAATGATTTGCAAGATGCAAAAGCATTGTATTATTCAACAGCATGTTATGTTGTGCAAGGACAATCACAATGGGCACAGCGATTTAAGAATGAAGTATGTACACGAACAGATATATTCTTGAATCGGAAAGATGCTAATAATCAAACAATGCCTTCTTACCTGCCTGCGGTCACAAGCACAACAGAATATAATAAAATGGTACAATATATGACTACAATCAGAGGACAAGCAGGATGTTAAACAAGAATGGAACGCTTGCAATACAACTTTTAACATTTCTAGTTGTTGCAGTACTCAGTTCTGCATTAATGCTTATACTTATACAAACAGGCACACTTAGCGTGCGTGCAGGTAATCAACCGTCATTATTAGATACTGAATTCATTCCTGTGGGTCGGCAAGGCACAATTGCGGTTACACGTTTTGATTTTTGTAGAAGTGTAGATGAAAAATTAAATTGTGTTGGAAAAACTGACAAGTTTAATGTGAACCAGGAAATCCATTTCAGATTTGTGGTGGAATCCACAACTTCATATGGTCAAATTCAAATTGTAGAAAATTATCGAGTTAAAGATGCAAATGGAAATATAATATTAAATGCAGATACTAATGATGATTTTTATTTCGATATAGAATCTGATCAAACAAAAGAGCTAATTACAATTAATGATTATTTTGTGATGGGTGAACCAGGGAAATATACTTTAGAATTAATTGTTAAAAATCCTTA
>PCYG01000050.1:0-9630 GCA_002763025.1 Candidatus Woesearchaeota archaeon CG10_big_fil_rev_8_21_14_0_10_32_24
CCAGGGAAATATACTTTAGAATTAATTGTTAAAAATCCTTACTTAGGAAAAGAAACAACATTAACAGGGAGGTTTGATGTAGAATGAAAAAAATAATCATTTTATCTTTGATACTTGTAATATTACTTTCTATTAATGTTGTGGCCGTAGATGTTGGTTCTTGTGATCTTGCAAATAGTAAATCATATTGTCATCATAAAGGGGATCATCAAATTGCAAAAATATTCTATAAAGTTCAAGCAGGTACTTATAATGGTGTTATGATGGGTCCTTCTGGAAATTTAATCGTAAAAGGAGGTTCATTCTATTGGACATGGGGTAATATGGGAGATAGTGATTTTGCAACCAGTGAAGTTACTGTTGAACAATGGCAATGGACTTTGACAAGTGGTTGTGACAATTTAAATGCATGTACCAAAGAAAACTTTGATGCAAAGAAAACTTTTACAGTTGCTCCAGGAGGTCCAGCAGTTGCACCACCTCAACCTTCTGCTTTAATTTCTGCAGGTTCTAATATTCTTATTGTTGGTGCATCGCATACAACTCAATCATATGGAAAAAAATTATTTTCATTACTTCAAGCAGATGGTGCGACAGTGCAATTATATGCTCGTGGAGGATCTGCTCCGCAACATTGGATAGATGGTTCAAATGACCAATTTTTCTTAGAATCGCCGGGTTTACATCTTGAAGGCACATCAAGTACTAAAATATCTGGTGGAATTCCAAAAGATTATTTTAAGACTTTGCGTGATACAATTAAACCAAATATTGTAATTATTTCTTTAGGAACAAATGTTGTAGCATATGCTGATAATTCACAAACTCAAGCAAATAATTTTTTAAGAGATAGGCCGCGGGAAATGGCAAAATTAGCTGTTGAAAATGGTGCCAAATGTTATTGGGTTGGTCCTGCAAAAGCAACTAGAACTGATTTAAAAACAAATTTACCAAAAGCGGTAGAACTTATTAAAGAAGGTGTATCTCAATATTGTACCTTTATTGATTCTGTTCCTTTATCCGATGAAAAAGATGTTAATAATGATGGAGTACATTATAATCAGCAAGGCGGAGAAAAAATTGCGACAGGTGTTTATAATATAATTAAATCATCATCACCTCCCTCGGGACCAATCTCACCTTCATCAAGTCAAAAAGCTAATGCACCGCAAGCATCAGCTGCAGGGAAAACATTTACATCTGCAACTTTTCAAGGAACTGATTCCGAACGAGAAATAGATGAAGTGTGGAATCGGATTAGTGGTTTTGTTGGTGTACATGCGGGAGAGGTTTGGTATCAAAATACATGGCAACCTTATTCAACTGTGTATGGTGGTGGGGCAGTGCCGGGAACACCAACGCCTGGACCAATAGGAACAAATATTGCTGATCCTGCAATTCAGGTAGATTTACAGAGTGGTCTTTTTGATAATGCATTTTTAAATAAAGTGGAATTAATTTCAAAAGAATTGAACATAAATCCAGTATTTTTGATGGCTGTCATGAAAGCAGAAAGTCATTTTAAACCAGACATTCAGAATCCAAATTCAAAAGCAACAGGTCTAATTCAATTTTTGCCTTCAACAGCAACTTCATTGGGGACTACTGTTGAAAATTTAGTAAAGATGACTCAAGTTCAACAATTAGATTATGTTAAAAAATATTATGAAGGTGGTGTTAAACGAGCTGATTTTAGAGGCCAAGACCTTGGAGATGTAGCTATGGTTGTTTTTTATCCAGTTGCAATTGGTAAAAGTGATGATTATGTTCTTTTAAGTTCTGGGAAAAAAGGATATGATAACAATAAAGGATTAGATTATAATAATGATGGTAAAATTGTTAAAGGGGAATATGTTGAATTTGTAAAGAAGAAAGCTTCAACTTATAATTTCAATTTAAAGAGTTTATTTACGGGACAATCTTCAGTTCCTCCTTCACAACCAGATCAATCTAATAGTCAATGGATCGCGTATCAAAAAACAGTTTCTGCACCACAGCATTCTAAAGGGCCTTCAGGTGGTGAATCATTTCCTGGTTTCACTTTAAAATCAGTTACTGTAGATAAACCAAATTTTAATGGGTATCAACCTGCAGAAAAATGGTCATTAACATTAGAACCAGCACAAACTTGTCTTGATGGTTCTTGTATCAATCAAATATATCCTCGTTATCGTCAAGATGTTAAAACAGGGTTTACAATTCATGCGACTGTAACATCAGGTTCGGCAACAGGTTTGGTTAATAGATGGAAAAATGAATTTTGGAAAACTTGTGAAAATGGAGAAGCAATTAAAGGTTGTGGACAACAAAGTGTTAGTATGCATTATGTTCTGGATCGTGATGGAAATAAATATCAGATTGCAGTTGAGAAAGCTGCATTTAGTCATTCAGCTTCAGATTCGGGTGATATTGAGATACCTAATGGTCAAATTGATCATAAAACAATTGGAGTAGAAGTTGTTAATGCTGTAAATACATGTGGTGGTTCACTGATTTGTAAAACACCACTTGAATTATGGGGGAGTATAGATAATTATCGACCTCAGTCCGATTTTACGGGAAATAGACCATTATCAAAGGAAACATTTAATACAAAAAAATTAGAGGTATACTCTGATACTCAAATGAAAGCACTCATTAAAATGACTGCCGAGAGTATGATTCGTCAGAATATCCCTCTGGGCAATTTAGTTCGTCACTATGATAATAGTAAACGAGAATCAGGTTCAACACATTGGGATCCAGGTTTCAATTTTGATTGGATGGGCTTTAGAAAATCGGTTTGTCAAGCAATTAATCAATATAAAGGAACAAATGAAATATGTGGGGAAGAATTACTTGCATGTACAAATTGTGGTACTGTAAATGCCGTATCTTAAATATTTTAATAATTTAGTCAACGACATAAATAAAACATAATTTAGCACTATGCACGCCGCGTAGATTTTTGTCTACTTTATTATCTTAATTAGACAAAAATGCGGCTCATTTGGCAATAGTGCTAAATTATGCAAAAATTTTGTCGTTGACTAATTCTTTATTAAATTACATACTTATATTTTTCTAGTATCCATATTTCTATTTTCATCAATTAATGTTTCAACTAATTCAAGAATTTTGTGAGGTTTATCTATATCTTTTAATTCAAATGCATTTTCAGAACCTGACATTAAATAAACAGTACCAATATTGAAAATACGTTGTAATCTTCCTTGTTTCACATTTAAATCTGGAACGAATCCAAGAGGATGGAAATATACATTTTTTTTCTTTTGTTTAATAATCCCAGAAGTGATAACTAATTTATGGGGGAGAATTTTATATCGCACCATTGCTAGATTAAATTCAGCAATACCCAATGAAACTAAACTTAAACCCCCCATGAAATAAAACACTACCGGTTTTACTTGTATGCCTTTGAGAGCTCCAATAATTAATAATAGGAATAAAAAAAAGCCACAACCATATTCTACAATAAACGCCTTTCTGGTTTTTCGTAGATATATTGGTTGTTCATCTGTTGGATAATCTAAGTTTACCATCTACCTTATGAAGTATTAAATCTTTATATATCTTATCCTTGAAAAATACTCACTCGCGGAAGATTACAAACCTTTTTAATATGGCAAAGAGAGATATTGATATTTAAGAGGTGTATTGAAATATGGTGATTAAAAAGTTATGGCGAAAAATTAGAGGAGAAAAAAAAGAATATACTAATCGTTTTCTAAAATTTTATCATGAAAATAAAACACGTTTGAATAAAGAACGACGGGGAAGTTATCATGTCAAACAAAAAGATGGAATTTGTGTTCGCTGTAAACGTAAATCATTGAAAAATCTCGTTTTTTGTTTATATCATCGGAAAAAACAGCAAGAGTATAATAAAAAAGCAAGGAGTAAATAAATGGAAACTTTAATTGATCCTTATGAGAAATTAAAAAAGAAAAAAAAGAAAAAATCTCACAAAGGAGATGGTATAGAAATTGATGATTCGGATCATCCTATTCATGAGAAGTATACAGAAATGGATTACTCTAAACAAAAAGAGTAATTATAATCACTTCTTCAGTTTTCCGTTCTCAAAACACTTTCATTTTTTTGGCACGTCTAATTGACATTTTTCAATTTTCCGAATCCAAATGCTTCACCTTTATTTACCACAAATACATTAAAATCCTCTATTTTTTTCAAGAATGGGCTTAACATTTGACCTTGTAATACGTCTGTTCCTTCAAGTAACGGATTGAAACTTGGGACCACAATGACGATTTTATTCTGAAATGTTCCTTTTAAAAAACATTTATATTTCTCTATCTTACTCCCTTCTTTAATACTAATTGCAGGGTGTTCGTGACCAATAACAATGACTTCTTTATCAGTGTTTACAAGTTGATCTCCATGAATTACAAGCCCTTCTTTTAATTTAAATTCTTTGACAACCTTCACATTTCTTTTTTCTGCAATTGGTTTAATGATTGGGTCATGATTTCCTTGCACAATAATCACTTCTTCAACTCGTTCTAATAAATAATCTAAGAATTGTAACACTTCATTCCATTCTTCTCTACTGATCCCCCCAAATTCATGTTTTAAATCTCCATTAATTAATATTTTTTTGGGTTTTACAACTTTTAATATTTGGTCCATCTTTTCCATAATTTGCTTCAATTGAAATCGTGGTACCATAATACCCTTTCTTCGCAGTTCACCTTCATAACCGATATGTAAATCATTGATAATAAGGACTGAAGATTCTTCTAGGAAAAGAGAAGTTCCAATGATGCGAATATTGGGATGAATATCCATATTAAGAAAAATTCCGCTAACTTTATAAATAACTTACGTTTGAGAATGCTTGATGCCCCTGTGGCTTAGTGGTTAGAGCGGACGGCTGTTAACCGTCAGGTCACCAGTTCAACTCTGGTCAGGGGCGCTTTTTTTAATTATGCCAAACCAATACTATAAACTTTTTTCGCAATCTTTTTCATCAAGATAATATCTTCACATTCTTTAAACATCAATTCCCCATAACTATGCACAATAATTTCAATCCCCTGTTCTTTGATTACGAGAAGAATAGGGGTTTCTAGAATCACATTAAATTTTTTTGAGATTGCAGTAAGATCTAATTTTACTCTTTTCGGAAGCTTTGCAGAATATGCGGCCTTCGTCTTACATTTTTCTAATGTGAATTCCATAATTAGTTGAAATGCCTTCTTCTTTAAAAAACCTAACCTTTATATACTCTAAAAAAATAATACTCTTAAAAGAGGTGATAGTATGGCAAAACGTAAGAAGTCTGCTAAACAAAATTCAATTTCAAAATCAAAACGATCAATAGAATTACATCAAATTGCACATTATGCATTTTTTGCAGGTCTGTTAGTTGCAATCATTGCAGGGTTATTTGATAAATTTATTGGTGCTGAAGCATTAATTACAACTTTATTTATCTTAGGATTCATTGTGGGACTTTTCAACTTAACTGCGAAAGAAACAATGCCTTTCTTAATTGCAACAATTGCGTTAATGCTTGCGGGGATTGTAAATTTTGGTCTTATTCCTGTCGTTGGTGATTATATTCGGGCAATTCTAAGTAACATTGTTGTCTTTGTTTCTCCCGCAGCTTTAATTTTAGGCTTTAAAGTAATCTGGAAGCTAGCTTCTGATTAAATTTTTCTTTTTTTTCTTTTTTGTGACAACAGCAGATTTATATACTGAAATTCCTTAATTATCTAATGGAATTTCATATATAGTTTGCTTAAACGAAGTGAATATTGTTTGCTTTTAATGGAAACTCACTATATATCAAATTTATCCCCTCTATACTATGCAAAAACAATCCTGTGAATGTCCAACATGTAAATTTAAATTTGTAGCTATTATGTTTTCAGGCTTGCATAATTTCTTCTGTCCTTATTGTCATAGCAAGGTTTAAATATTTCTTGGGTTGTTTCTCTTACATGTCAGAAATTTTAAATATCATTCTTCTTACTCTCACACCTGCATTAGAATTACGAGCATCTATTCCTTATGGTGTTTTCAAAACAGAACTTTCTCTAATCTCCATTTTTATCATCGCAGTTATTACAAACATTATTCTCGCCCCTATAATTTACTTATTTCTAGACAATTTTCTTCATCTATTCCAAAGAATCACACTATTTGACAAATACTATCAAAAAGTTGTTTTGAAGACTCAAAAAAAAATCCATCCTTACATAGAAAAATATGGTGTGTATGGGTTGGCTTTATTTATTGCAGTCCCTCTTCCTGGTTCTGGCGTTTACACCGGTGCATTAGGTGCTTATTTGTTAGGGTTCAGAAAAAGGGATTTCTTACTTGCAGCTTCAATTGGTGTCGTGATTGCAGGGATCATTGTAACTTTGATTTCAGTTTCAGGGGACACTGCACTTGCAATGTTTCTAAAGGACGTTTAATTCATCATGTCATCAATTTCTTTTGCAATCTCTTCAATCTCAATTAACATTGCATTCGTATCTCGTTTAATATCTCTTACAACTGCAGATAGGTTTCCTTCACGTAAAATATATCCTCTATCCTGCCGAACGACAATCCCGGAGTCTAATAATTTCTTTAAATGATGGACAATTGTTGCTCGGCTTAAATGTAGATTCTCTGCTAAATCATCTGAACTTATTGCGTGATTTTGTTTGGATTTTCGTACAAGGACAATGAACATACGAAAGCAACTAGAATCTTTATCCCTATTTCCAAATAATCCTAATGAGTTTCCTAGCCATTGTAATTCATTATTGATATTACCAGAATCCTTGTGTCGAACTTTGATGACTGTGATTTTGCTCATTGCATTAGGATTCTTTGTGTATTTTTAAATATTTCCCGAAAGATTTATATATTAAAGGGTTTCTAAAGCTACTAGGTTGATTTGAAGTCAACAGGAGAGTGGATTAAATGACAAAAGAAACAGAAGAAACAAAAGAAACAGACGAAACAAAACAACAAGAACAATTATCAGAAGAATCTAATACTCAAATATGGGAAGATTCAAAGGAACAACTACAAGAAAATTCAAAAGATAAAGCATTGACAGATATGGTTGCTCTTTTAAAAAGAACGCAGGCAAGTTTTGAAAATTTTCGTAAACAGACAGATAAACGTATTTCAGAAATACAAACCTCAGCATCTAAAAATATGATTATTCAAATATTACCTGTTGTCGATAATTTTCACCTTGCATTAAAAAATGCACCGCAAGAAAAATCAGATTTTCTTGAAGGGATAGAATTAATTTATGCTCAATTAAATTCTCTTCTTGAAGATAATAAGGTGCAAATTATCAACACTGAAAATCAAATTTTTGACCCTTACTTTCATGAAGCATTGATGAAAATCGCATCTGAAGAACCAGAAAATACAATCATTGAAGAATTTCAACGAGGGTATACACTTCATGGTAATGTGATAAGGCATGCACGTGTAAAATTAAGTGCAGGAAAAAAACAAAAAAATAATACTAAAATAGCAAACTCGGAGATGCAGAGAAATGAAACAATTTCTAGCAACTCTTTGTTAAAATCGGAGATGCAGAGAAATAAAAACATTTCTAGCACCTCCTCGTTAAACTCGGAGGAAACGAGAAATGGAAACATTTCTGGTCCCTCCTCTGAAAAATCGGAGGAATAAAAAATGGCAGAAAATAACATAACAGGCGCAACAATTGGAATCGATTTAGGTACAACATTCTCAGCAATGGCTGTATTAGAGGGTGGAAAACCAACAATAATTACAAATGCAGAAGGAACAAGAACCACACCTTCCGTAGTCCATATTAAAGATGGTGAAGTAATCGTAGGACAAATTGCAAGAAACCAAGCAATTGTAAATCCCAAACATACCATTCGTTCTATTAAACGTAAAATGGGGACTAATGAAAAAATCTCTGTTGATGGTAAAGAATATACACCAGAACAAATTTCAGCAATGATTCTTCAGAAATTAAAAAAAGATGCAGAAGCATATTTAGGACAACCTGTCAAGAATGCAGTAATTACAGTTCCTGCATATTTTAACGATCGGGAAAGACAAGCAACCAAAAATGCAGGTGAAATTGCAGGGTTGAATGTCTTAAGAATCATTAACGAACCAACTGCAGGTGCACTTGCATACGGTCTTGATAGACAAGAAGTAGATCACACTGTTCTCGTTTTTGACTTTGGTGGAGGAACATTTGACGTTTCAATTCTTGAATTAGGTGATGGAATCTTTGAAGTAAAATCAACTTCTGGAGATAACTTACTTGGTGGAGATGATATTGACCAAATTATTATGGATTACATTGCAGACAAATTCAAAAAATCTACCGGCATTGATTTGAAAACAGATTTGACTGCCGAACAAAGATTAAAAGAAGCCGCAGAAAAAGCAAAAATTGAATTGTCTACAAAAAATAAAGTAGAAATTAGTATTCCATTTATTACTGCTGACCAGAATGGACCTAAGCATATTAATGAAGAATTAACGCGTGCGAAGTTTGAAGAATTAATTTCAGATATTCTTAAACGATTAGAAGGACCTGTTAAAAAAGCAATGAAAGATGCAGATTTAACTGCCGATAAAATTCAAAAAGTACTTTTTATTGGTGGGTCTACAAGAATTCCTTCTGTTCAAGAAATTGTAAAACGAATAATTGGTAAAGAAGGTGACAAATCTGTAAATCCTGATGAAGCAGTTGCTGTAGGTGCAAGTATCCAAGCAGGTGTTATTTCTGGAGATGTTAAAGATGTTCTTTTACTTGATGTAACTCCCTTAAGTCTTGGAATTGAAACACTTGGTGGAATCTTTACGAAAATTATTGAACGTAATACAACTATTCCAACAAAGAAATCACAAGTGTTCTCAACAGCAGCTGATAATCAATCTGCAGTTACCATTCGTATTGGTCAAGGAGAACGTCCAATGTTTGGAGACAATAAAGTTTTAGGTCAATTTGATTTACTTGGAATTCCTCCTGCACCAAAAGGTGTGCCTCAAATTGAAGTAACCTTTGATATTGATGCAAATGGAATTGTTCATGTTGGAGCAAAAGATCTCGGAACTGGGAAAGAACAAAAAATCCAAATAACTGGATCTGGAAACTTGAACAAAGAAGAAGTTGAAAGAATGCGTCAAGAAGCAGAGAAAAATGCTGAAGCAGATCAGAAAAAAATGGAAAAAATTGAAGCCGACAATAATGCAGAATCTGTAATCCATCAGTCAAAAAAATTACTTGATGAGTTCAAAGAAAAAATTGATGCAGATACAAAGAAAAAGATTGAATCAAAAATTGCGGATTTAGAAGATGCACGTAAAGGTGGAGATCCATCAGTCATCAATCCCAAAATTGAAGAACTTAACAAGGTAATGCAAGAAATTGGTACCAAAATGTATCAAGAAGCTGCAGCTGCTGAACAAGCAAAAGAAGCCGAACAAGCAAAAGAAGCTAAACAACAAAAGACTCCAGATCAAAACACGGATGATAATGTTGTTGATGCAGAGTTCACTGAAAAGAAAGAAGGCAAAAAAGCATAAGGTTTTTAACCTTCTTTTTTGATTGTTTGCGAATGGGTTCATACCCCGCTGCTTGCAGCGACTAATTAAGAGCAA
>PCYG01000050.1:9684-11376 GCA_002763025.1 Candidatus Woesearchaeota archaeon CG10_big_fil_rev_8_21_14_0_10_32_24
GTTTATTGCTTCCAAATTTATAAAAACAGAGATTAATCAAGAATTAATCAGTAAATTAGCAATCCTTCATGATGTTTTTAAAATGATTGCGATTACAGATTTTGGGACAGGTCACCATGATGATGCAACCTTAACTGATCAACAAAAAACATTTTGGCAAGGGATGAAACTAAAACATCCCAGTTGTTATGAAGGACAGTTAGCTTATGAAATTTTCAAAGATGAATTTCCTGAATTGGCAATCGCATTAAAGAATGTGTCAAACCCACGAAATACAGAACCTTCTTGGGAAGAATTAATTGTACATTACGCAGATGTGCGTGTTTTTAAAAATAATGTAGTGACTTTTGATGAACGATGGCATTACCTTCGTGAAAGATATCCTCGGGAAGATGGTGTGTGGGAAGCTTGTCGTGAATTTCAATATGATTTGGAATTAAAATTATTTCAACATTTACCCTTTACACCAGAACAACTAAAACAAGAGATGGAAAAAAATGAGTAAAGATTATTATAAATTACTTGGTGTTGGTAAAAATTCAACAAAGGAAGAAATCAGGAAAGCATACAAAAAATTAGCAATGAAGTTTCATCCCGATCGTGCACCTAATGATAAGAAAGTAGAATACGAAGAAAAATTTAAAGAAATTAATGAAGCAGCATCTATTCTTGCTGATGAGAAAAAACGACAGCAATATGATCAATTTGGTGCAGATGCTTTCCGAGGTGGTGGAGATTCTAGTGGACACCAAGGATATGATTTTTCTGATATTATGTCTCAATTTAGAGGGGGCAACTTTGGAGATTTTGGAGATGTCTTTGATCAACTATTTGGTAGTGGTGGTGGAAGAAGTAGGGGAACACGTGCACGCCATGGAGCAGATTTAGCTTATGAATTAACCATTACGTTAGAAGACGTTGCAAAAGGTAAAAAAGAAACTTTACATTTTAATAAGGTGGAATATTGTGACGATTGTAAAGGAAAGGGTGCAAGTAAATTTGATTCTTGTAATCATTGCCATAGTTCTGGTTATGTAAAACAAACGCAACGAACACCATTTGGAATTTTCCAACAGACAGCCCCATGTCCTTATTGTCATGGTAAAGGGGAACTACCTCAAAATTCATGTCATAAATGCGGTGGTGATGGACTTGTAAGAAAAGAAAAAGAATTAGAAGTTACAATTCCTGAAGGTGTGGAAGATGGTATGCGTTTACGAGTTTCTGGTGAAGGAGAAGTAGGTCAGAATGGTGGACCTTCTGGAGATTTATATGTGATTATTCATGTTAAGCCTCATAAATTTTTCAAACGTGATGGAGGAGATTTACATATTACATTACCAATTTCATTTTCACAAGCTGTACTTGGGGATGATGTAGATGTTCCTACGATTAGTGGAAAAGCAATTTTAAAAGTGCCGGCAGGAACAAACTCTGAAACTATTCTACGTATGAAAGATCAAGGGTTACCTTTCGTACGTTATGGTGGGAAAGGAGACCAAATGGTAAAAGTAAAGATTGAAGTTCCTATAAAGTTAACGAAGAAACAAAAAGACCTTATCACACAACTAGAAGAAGAAAAACCTCAAAAAAGTTTTATTAAAAAGATTTTTGGATAAATATTAATTGTTTGCGAATGGGTTCATACCCCGCTGCTTGCAGCGACTAATTAAGAGCAAACACCAAAAACCC
>PCYG01000039.1:0-1143 GCA_002763025.1 Candidatus Woesearchaeota archaeon CG10_big_fil_rev_8_21_14_0_10_32_24
AAACTAGACATATTCAATTGCATCTTATAGAGAATAAACTAATGAAATATAAATTTATTCCTTAAATTTCAAAAAGGCCAGAACAAAGACCCAGCATCTCAATTTCCACAACATTTTAATAGAACTGATCTCTTTTAGAAGTATTGGAGGTCATATCATGAAAAGATATTTAGCTTTATTAACAATTTTACTTTTATTAACAACGACAGTTTCAGCAGTAAACTTGAATACAGAAATAGGAACAATCCAAGCAGATTTTGAATCGCAAGTAATTCCAAAACCATTTGATAAATTATTTGGTAATGAGCGAATTAACATTAACATTAAAGATACAGAACTTGTCATTGGTTTAGTAACAGAAAATGGAAAAGTAACTCAAGTAACCACAACAGCTGTTGAGAACCCAAGTTTAAACATTTATGTTTCAGAAGCATTCATTCAGAAAATGGCATCTTCTTCTAATCCTATGATCGCGTTAAAGGAAGGAATAGAAACAAAAGAAGTTACTTATAATGCTGTTGGATTTTTCAATAAATTAAAATTTGGCGTATCTTCATTTTTTGTAAAATTATTAGCATCATTCGGATCTGAAGAACAAACTATAAAAAAAGAAGGCGTAACAAAAGGTGTTGAAGATGTTGAAAGTGTCCCTATTGTAGAAAAGAAAGTGGAGCTAGTTGAAGATAAAAAAACAGAAGTTGTGAAAGATGTTCAAGAAGTTCAAATTGAAGAAAACGTTGTACAAATGACTAAAACTGGATTTAGTCCAAGTATCTTAAAAATTGGTGTCGGAGAATCTGTTGTTTTTGAAAATGTACGTGGGAAAGTTGGTGCTATGGTTATAGGAACACGAAGTTGTGCAAAGATGAAAAGTGAAGCATTATATAATGATGAAACATTTGAATACGCATTCTTTGAACCACAAACTTGTGTCGTTGTAGATGGATTTATGACAACTCAAACAATGCGTATTGACGTTGAATAGGTATTTTTAATATTACTTTTATGCACTAAAATTTCATCAGAAATTTTTGTGTGGGGTTTAACACCCCACCATTTATGGTCAGAGAATTTTGAGTGATGGGACATTGGGTTGATTGTTTGCGAATGGGTTCATACCCCGCTGCTTGCAGCGACTAATTA
>PCYG01000039.1:1165-2377 GCA_002763025.1 Candidatus Woesearchaeota archaeon CG10_big_fil_rev_8_21_14_0_10_32_24
TTAGTGCAAAAATGAAACTCATTTTTTGCACCAAAAACCCAATATTAATCTAAACATACCCCACAGCTTGCTGTGGTTGGGTTTTTGATTTTTTTATTTATGGCCAGATTCCTCACTCCCCACACTGGACAAGTACGGAGAAAACTTATAAATAAGTAAACCATTGATGCTTAAATGAAAAATGTAATTAAGATTTTCTACGATAAAAAAATTAGGACTGAGTGGGACAATGAAAAAGAAAAATGGTACTTTTCTATTATTGATGTGGTTGCAATTCTTACAGAAAACGATTTTCAAGAAGCAAGAAATTATTGGAAAGTGTTGAAACATCGTTTGAAAGATGAAGGAAATGAAACGGTTACAGATTGTAACCAGTTGAAGTTAGTTGCTCATGATGGTAAGTTAAGGTTAACAGATGTTGCAGACACAGAACAACTTTTAAGATTAATCCAATCAATCCCCTCAAAAAAGGCAGAACCGTTCAAAATGTGGCTTGCAATGGTTGGAAAAGAAAGAATTGATGAAACTCAAGATCCAGAGTTGTCGTTTGATAGAGCAATGAGAACGTATCTACAAAAGGGATATTCTAAAGAATGGATAAACCAAAGACTAAAAACCATTGAAGTTAGGAAACAATTAACTGATGAATGGAACAGCGTGGGTATTTCAAAGCAGGAAGATTTTGCTCTCCTCACAAATGAAATTACGAAAGCATGGGCTGGTAAAACAATTAAAGAGTATAAAGAATTCAAAGGATTAAAAAAAGAAAACTTAAGAGATAACATGAGTAATATTGAACTTATCCTCAATATGCTTGCAGAAGCAACGACAAAAGAAATTTCTGAAAAAGAAAACCCTGAAACATTTGAGAAAAGTAAAGAAATTGCCAGAGAAGGTGGAAAAACCGCAAGAGTTGCAAAAAACAGACTTGAAAAACGCCTTGGTGAAAAAGTCGTCACTTCAAAAAACGCTAAAGAGATACATTTTACTGATAAAAAAAAGATAAAACATGATAAAAATGGCCAAAATAATTAACACTTTGAGGAAAATGGAAAATGGTTATTTAATTGTTTGCGAATGGGTTCATACCCCGCTGCTTGCAGCGACCAATTAAGAGTAAACACATAAAAACAAAGTTGTTTTTAGTGCAAAAATGAGACTCATTTTTTGCACCAAAAACCCAATATTAATCTAAACATACCCCACAGCTTG
>PCYG01000039.1:2394-3700 GCA_002763025.1 Candidatus Woesearchaeota archaeon CG10_big_fil_rev_8_21_14_0_10_32_24
TTTCAATTCTCATTCATAAATTACAACAAATCCTTTTATACCTTCATTTTTATATATACACAAATGGCCCAATCTATGAAAGTTTTACGTTTGTTTGGTATAGATGTACGATTACATTATTCATGGTGGTTCATATTCATTTTATTATCCTGGAGTTTAGCAACTGCATATTTTCCTGAATTTTATCAAGGTGCATCAACCATGACATATTGGTTCATGGGATTATCTGCATCAGCCCTCCTATTTATTTCAGTATTATTACATGAATTATCACATGCTTTAGTTGCTCGTGCAAAAAAAATTAAAGTAGAATCTATTACTTTGTTTTTCTTTGGTGGCGTCGCAGGCATTACAAAAGAAGACATGAAACCTTCCTCAGAATTCTTAATGGCGATTGCAGGTCCATTATTTTCATTATTGTTAGGTGTTATTTTTCTTGTAATTAATCTTTCTAATGGGAACGGCATTATATCTGCAATTACATTATATCTCTATCAATTAAATTTCATCCTTGCAGCATTTAATCTCGTGCCAGGATTTCCTCTAGATGGTGGACGTGCATTTCGTGCAATTCTTTATGCGTATTATAAAGATCTTAGAAAAGCAACGAAAATTGCAGCTACGGTTGGAAGAATTTTTGCCGCATTTTTAATGATCGTTGGTGTCATTGGAATTTTTTCAAATCAAGGGGGAGGGTTATGGTTTATTTTAATTGGAGGCTTTTTATATTTTATAGCAGGTGCTAGTTATCAACAAGTTCTTGTGCGTCAAATTTTAAATAAAATTAAGATCTCAAAACTTATGAATAAAAAATTCAAAACTCTTTCTCCTTCCATAAAATTAGAAGCCTTCATGAAAAGTAATCCTGAAGAGGAAGTTTATATCGTTGAAGGCAAAGGATTTAAAGGATTATTAGATTTACAAGCCTTACAAACCTTGCCTACAACCTTACAAAAAGTGGTCACATTAGAACAAATCTCACGCCCATTCTCGCAGATTAAAATTTTATCACCCAAAGAAACAGCATATAATGCCTTTCGGAAAATTGCGCTTCAACAATTATCTGCACTCCCTGTTGTAGAAAAAGGAAAAGTTGTTGGTCTTATTTCTGCCAAAGCAATCCAGAATCAATTGATTTTAGGAATGTCTTTTAGGTAATACTTTAGCAAAATGAAGCAGAGATAGCACCGACTCACTTTTCTGCTGGTGGAATTGCACTGCGGGCACCCCGTAAGGGGCTTCCCCCACCCGCAAAGAAATGTTAGAGTCGATAAACGTTCATAAATTGGTGCTTTCTCTGCTTCAG
>PCYG01000039.1:3708-11793 GCA_002763025.1 Candidatus Woesearchaeota archaeon CG10_big_fil_rev_8_21_14_0_10_32_24
CTTCTAACAAATATGTCAACACAAAAAATTACAGAAATCATCCAGAAATTAACAGATCATAAGAATGTTGTTATAACAGAACGGGGTGATGTTGCGATTGCATCAGCATTATGTGCTGTTGAAACAGGTACAGTCATTATACCTGAAGAAGGGGGGTGGATAAGTTATCAGAAACTTCCACAAAAATTAGGGTTAAATTCTATTACTGTAAAATGCGATCATGCAAAAATTGATCTTGAAGATTTAAAAGAAAAATCTAAATCTACACACGCAATTCTTTATCAAAATCCAGGGGGATATTTTGCAGAACAGCCGATGCAGGAAATTTATGAAATATGTAAAAAAAATGATTGTATTGTAATTATGGATGTTTCTGGTGGTATAGGTACAGATTTATGTGAGGGACGATATGCAGATATTATGGTTGCGAGTTTCAGAACTTGGAAATTAGTAGATGCTGATGTTGGTGGATTTATTTCAAGTAATATCTTTGATTTAAGTAAGGTCGATACATTAACAGATGAAACTTCTTTACATAAAATTCTTACGGCATTCCACAAATTACAAAAACGTATTATTATGCTAGAAAAAATGCGTGAAAAAGTAATTGCAGATTTGATAGAATATGATATTGTTCACCCCAATGATTTAGGATTTGTTGTAGTTGTAAATTTTTATAATGATGAGGAGAAACAAACTATTATAAAATATTGTACAAATAATGAACTTGAATATACTGTTTGCCCACGTTATATTCGTGTAAATGAAGATGCAATTTCAATTGAACTTAAAAGAATCAAGACAGTAGTATGAATTAAGCTCCCTGCACAGCACCATAGATTTTTGTTCTTGTTTAATTTTATTTACACAAAAATGTGCCTCAATTGGCAAGGGAGCTTAATTCATACAGACAGTAGAAACACATATAAAGGTTAAGTGAAAAGATAGAGTCATATGGCATTAGAAATCCCTGAATCAATGGACGATTGTTTATATTTTACAAATAGAACCCTTGAACCTAAAGGACAGATTCTTGCATGGGTACATAAGAAACAATGTCCAAAATGTAAATCTGCAAAGATGGGGAAACCTATTGAAAAAGGTAAAGTGAAAATTCGTGCAACTGTTTACGTTTGTCCCTCTTGTGGATTTGAAGAAGATAAAAAAACTCATGAAGAATCCTTAAAGATGGAAGCTCAATACACTTGTCCTCATTGTGAAAAAGAAGGAGAAAGTTCAACCATTTATAAGCGTAACAGTTTTCAAGGTGTTCCTGCCTTTGTGATTGAATGTCAACATTGTAAAGGTTTAATACCTTTAACTAAGAAGTTAAAAAATATTAAAGAAAAGAAATCTAAGGCTAAGAAATAAGTTCTAAAATATAAGGCTAAGAAATAATTTCTAAAATCTCATTCTTAATTATTAAATTTATATTAGTAATTTTCAATTCACGAACAGAATCTTGTTTCTAAAATATATTTTGCTGAAGACTGGAACTCTTTTCTTTCGTAACTTGAAAAATAGTTTCCTGTATTATCTGCTAACATGTTCAGTAAATGATATTGGACACCCCACGCACCTAATTCCTGCAATGTTTGATCATTAGGGGAACAAGTATGTCCTTTATACCCGCCATTAATTGTATGACGTGATTCGTGAATCATTAACACAGGGAGATGTCCTGCCCCTCCACCACTGTTAGTATTAATTATTTCTCTATATATAGGATCATCTAAATTATTCATTTCCAAATATATTATATCTTTACTAGCAGCATTACTACATTCATCACCTGGTTTACACATAAAGTATTCAATCTGAGTCAATTCTAAACTTTTCATCCAAGAATACATATTATTATATTTTGGTGCCCACAGAAAATTCTTATCAAATGGGGTACATTTCATTAATCTGAATGTATTATACATGCTTAACATTACTGAAGATTCTTTTCCTCCTTCAGTACAAGACCATTCTACTGGTTCTTTATCAAAAACAATATTGAAATCCTTACGGATCATTTTAATCTCAGTTTCAGTAGGACATGTTTTTAATAATTCGCTCGCAGTTTTAAAATTACAGTTAATTCCTTCATTAATATTAACAGTTTGATTAACAGTTTGTTTTAAGTTTTCTATCTCATATTTTTTTAGATTTAATCGTTCTTGATAAACGACTTCTGTTACACTTTTGACACGGTTTAACGAAAACCTGATCCCATTGATTGTCCTATAAGAATCCCGGCGAGTTGCTTCTCCTACAAGTGCGTGATTTTGAGTTTCACTTACATTTAGGATATTCTTTAATTCTTGGTCTGATAAATTTTCTAATTCTTTTTTGAGATCAGCATCAGAGATGGCAAATTTTTCTACATAAATCACAGTGATTAATAATAGAAATATAACTAATATAAAAAATACAAATTTCTTCATCAATCAAACCTCATGACTTTATGAAACATTTAGATACTTAAAAGGTTTTCCTGTTTGAAGTTAATCTGAAACCCTCAATAATCTTTGTATTAGGGCACGGCATTTATTAGGGAGAATTTTTAATAATTAATTTTACATTCAATAATTCTTTTGCTCTTGTGGTTATTTCTCTTTTAATTTCATCAAGATCATTCCTTTGTAATTTTGAATCTAATTTTTCAAATTTATCATTAATTAAATTCATATTTCCTTCTAATTTTGATAGGTCTTCATTTATGAATTTTATGTCATTCATCACATTAATTTTGCTCATAGACCCATGTAATATTTTTCTTTGATGTAATAAGTCTTCTTCTCTATTATGGAGAATTTTGAAATAAGCTGGATCCCCATCTTCAACAAGTTCTAAAAAATGAGTTTCTTGTCTGTCATCAAAATTAAATATGTTGATGTTTGTTTTTAATGCATTTAAGATTAATAAAATATCTAACTCTTTGTCTTCTTTAAATGCAATAACACTATCTTCCAAATATTTTTTTAAAGTTTTATTATGGGGTGCAAGACGTTCATATTTTCGGAAAGGTTTTTGTAATTTAGAGAAGTACGAGTGGATTTCACAATCTAATCGCTTTTGGTCTTTTGTGACCTTTTCATATTTTTCTTGAAGACTTTCTAATTCTTTTAACTCTTTGCTTTCATTTAATTTAGTTAATTTTTCCTTTTTATTTTTAAGATTATTTTGTAATGTCCTTCTTTCTTCTTTACATTCATCAACTAATTTTTCTAATTCTTTATTTTTGTTATTATCTTCATGTAATTGTTTAATTAATTCTTGAATTTTTAAAATTTCATGAATGTTTAACTTAACTGTCTGATCAGAAAATTTTTTTACTAATAAGTTTAATTCACCTACTGATTTGAAAATAGGTTCCACCTCCTTTGCAAATAAATGTTCAGTAGCTTCATGACTTTTCCCTGTTTTCTTTGCTAATTCATCAATCATCTCATTTAATGTATTGTTAAATTGAATTGATGCCGTAAAATTATATTTTTCCATACATTCTAATTTTTCTAAAAAATAAAATACTTCTTTCACATAATTATCTCTATGTCCTATTACAATGTTTTGAATTCTTGGTTCTACGACTTTATGTTTCTCTGGAATCTCTTGGATTTCTAAGATTTTATTTTTTTCAAAAATGTGAGATTTTAATTCATTTACCTTAGAAAAATATTTGATGATGTATTTATTAAACTCATGTTTTGACGTTTCATAATCTAACCATAACTGAAGATCCTGTGTAAGGACTTCTTTTATTTTGGGTTCATTATTCGTAAATATTTTGTGAAGGAATTTAAACATATACCCTTATTTGAGAAGATGTTATATAATAGTTTTGTTGTATTTTTGCTATTTTTCATATTTCCCATTTTTTAAAGTAACGTTTATATAATATCACTCTTCTTCAAAGTGAATGGTCAAATCAATCGTCACATGTGCACTTCCTTATGCAAACGGTAAATTACATATAGGTCACATGCTGGAACACATCCAAGGTGACATTTATGCACGATTCTTAAGGCTCATTGGAAAGGATGTTCTTTTCATCGGTGGTGCAGATATGCATGGGACCCCAGTTGAATTAAATGCAGCAAAGGCGGGGATTGATGTAGAAGTATTTGCTGAAGCATACAGAAAAGAATTTGTTAAAAATTTTAAGGATTACTTAATTGAATACGATAATTTCTATAAAACTCATTCTACAGAAAATAAAGAATTTGCTGAATTTTTCTTTAAAACTTTGAAGGAAAAGGGATTTGTAAAAATTAAAGCAATGGAACAAATGTATGATGAGAAAGCACAAAGATTTCTTCCAGATAGATATGTTAAAGGAACATGTCCAAAATGTAATGCGGAAGATCAATATGGTGACATCTGTGAATCATGTGGCACAATTTACAATCCTATAGATTTAATTAATCCATATAGTGTAATTACACAAACAAAGCCCGTTCTTAAAACATCTAAACATTATTTTATTGAGTTATCTAAATTTGGATCTCAACTGAAAGAATGGATTGATCAAAGTAATTTTCAACCTGAAATTATAAACTGGTTACAGAATTGGATGCATGAAGGATTAGAAGATTGGTGCATTTCTAGAGATGAACCTTATTTCGGATTTGAAATTCCAGGTTCTGAAAAAGAAACTGGTTCCAAGAAATTCTTTTATGTGTGGTTAGATGCACCAATAGGATACATTTCATCTACTAAAAATTATACTGATAAACATAATTTAAATTGGGAAGATTATTGGAAAGGTGGCGAGATCACACATATCCTTGGAAAAGATATTGTGTATTTCCATTACTTATTTTGGCCTGCAATGTTAATGGCGGTAGGATTCTCTTTACCCAAAGTACAGACACATGGATTTATCACTGTGAATGGTAAAAAAATGAGTAAATCTCGTGGAACATTTTTTACAGCAGATGATTTCATTAAATTATACGATGCAGAATCCTTACGATTTTATTATGCATCTCATTTAGATCAAAAAGTAGTAGACATCAATTTAGATTTCAAAGACTTTCAAGCTGTTATTAATAATGTATTGATGGGGAATCTTGGAAACTTCTGTTACAGAACTTTAGTGTTTGCACAAAAAAACTATTTAACGATTGAAACAGTTGCACACGAGGAAGAATTAGAAAAAGAAATAACCACGCTTATTGCTGAAATCAAAGAACATTATAACTCATTTGATTTTAAAAGTGCAGTGCAAAAAATTTTAAGAATTTCCGATATTGGAAATCAATACTTCCAGAAAGCACAACCATGGTCTGATAAAGATGCAGAAGAATCAAAAGCTGCTGTAGGATTCTGTGTGAATCTTGTGCGTACTCTTTCAATTTTAGTGCAACCAATTGTGCCAATCTTATCAAAGAAAGTTCAATCCACATTATCTGAAGAAAAATTAATGTGGAAGGATATTTCATTTAATTGGAATGGAATGTTACAAATACCAGAACAACTCGTACAGAAAATTGAAAGCTTACCTGTCTCAAATGATTTCCCCATTCACATGAAAGTAGGTGAAATTATTGAAGTTAAGGACCATCCTGATGCAGATAAATTATATGTGATGCAAGTTAATTTTGGATCAGAGAGAAAACAAATCGTTGCAGGATTAAAAAAACATTTTACACCTGAACAATTAGTTGGGATAAACGCTGTGTTCTGTGTAAATTTAAAACCTGCAAAATTACGTGGTGAATTATCCCAAGGCATGAGTATGATAGCAGAAGATGATGAAGGAAATCTTTCCTGGCTGAATCCTAGTGAAGATATTGAAATAGGTCAAGAAGTACAATTTGAAGGATTAAAGAATGCAGAAAAAGAAATCACGTTTGATGAATTTGTAAAAATAAAACTTGTTGCAAAAGGTGGAAAGATTTTCTATGATGGGAAAGAATTGCAGAAAATTACAGTTTCCGGTGTCAAAGATGGTGCGACTGTTAGATAGTAATACTTTAGTGTTCTGAAGCAAAGAAATCACCAATTTATGAACGTTTATCGACTCTAACATTTCTTTGCTGGTGGGGGAAGCCTCTTACGAGGTGCCCGCAGTGCAATCCCGCCAGCAGAAAAGTGAGTCGGTGCTATCTCTGCTTCATTTTGCTAAAGTATTATGTAAGATAATATGATAAATAAACTAATAAGGGATATACTGAAATTCCTTAATTACCGAATGGAAATTCATAGAGAGTGCTAAAGAGACTTGATGAGCGAAATGAAACATCTTATTGTGACATCCAATGGTGTAAGTGAAATTAGTAATTTTTTATTAGAAATCAAAAACCCAACCACAGCAAGCTGTGGGGTATGTTTAAATTAATATTGGGTTTTTGGTGCAAAAAATGAGTCTCATTTTTGCACTAAAAACAACTTTGTTTTTATGTGTTTACTCTTAATTAGTCGCTGCAAGCAGCGGGGTATGAACCCATTCGCAAACAATCAAATCCCTCCTTTCTTCTAATGAGATTTTTAACCAATTTTCTTCAACAACCATCATTTTTGCAAAGTTTTGTGCTCATTTTTCTGCAAGTTCGCCCGTTGTCTTTTTTAGAAAATTCCTCGCCTACATTTAAAACCAACATTTATCTGAGTTTTCTTTTAACCATTTCTCTTTTTCTTTGTAATTTGGTATGGCTTTTTCTACCAATTTCCAGAATGCATCTGAATGATTCTTCTCTTGTAAATGTACGAG
Source organism: Candidatus Woesearchaeota archaeon CG10_big_fil_rev_8_21_14_0_10_32_24 (assembly GCA_002763025.1). Taxonomy (GTDB): domain Archaea; phylum Nanobdellota; class Nanobdellia; order Woesearchaeales; family GW2011-AR9; genus 1-14-0-10-32-24. Next base: position 10,412 of record PCYG01000039.1, read on the forward strand.
TTCATGGATGCAAACATAATCAATAATATCATCAGGAGCAAAGAGAAGTCTGGTTGAGATATTGATATTGCTAGAATTTGAACAACTTCCCCAGTTAGAAGTATTGTATTTTAGAAAAATTTTTCCTACATTAAAATTAAAGTGTTCCTCATTTAGTTGTCGGATTTTTTGCTCAATAAATTGTTTTTTTTTTCCGGCAATAAGTCGGCTTAAGAGCACAGAAATGTGTTTTCGTGTTACATTATCTGGGAGAATACTTGAAATATTAAGATGGCAGGTATTTCCAACAATTCTAGCAGAACTGCTTTGTTTTTCGTTAAAATACAATCTAATGATGTATTCCTCACCCGCAACTTTTAGGACATCTTTGTCATTATAAATTCTTGAACCTTTGCGTTTAAATGAAGGTGGCTTCTCTCTAATTTTCTGAACAGCCCAATTTTTCAAACGTAAAGTTTCTTTAAACATTTCTTCTCTTTGCATTCCAAAGGGAAGCCGGATATGAATTCCAGTTTTTCCGATAGATATTCTTGTGTTGCATCTCTGTTCCTGATAAACATACACATTATATTCTTTCCCATCCACAATAATTCTTTCTTTTCTCATGGTATAATAATTTGTCAGAAAGCACAATCCTAATTTCTTCATAAGTAATTTTCTCTGGTAGAACTTGTTTTAGTTCTTTTAACGAAGATTTATTTTGAACTTGTTGTTTTGCTTGCAAGATTTTCATAATTACTTCATCTGAAACACATTGTTTGGCACTAATCTCTCCTATTGAAACGAGCTTATTTAAGTGACCAAAAATTGTTGAAACTGCTAATCCTCTTCTTTTTGCTATTTCATTCGGCTTACATCCCTGTTTAAACAATGAGAATGTTTCTTTTTCCGAATCTCTGATTGTTATAAGTTTTGTCTCTTTCCTGATTTGCAGAGGAATTTTCAATTTTTCTTCTAGGGATTTTTTTCCTGCTTCAGTAAGAATAAGAATTGGATAAGAGTATAATCCAGTTTGCACATAGTATGGTTTTATGAATCCCATTTCCTCAAGTTGATTGATAAATCCTCTAATTGTGGGGATATCATGCCAAAGAAGAGCACCATAGCCAGCTTTCCTGTCTAAATCTTTATCTTTGATTATTTTTGAGTGAGATCCTCGTAAGAATGAAGCAAGTTTATTTTTTCCTGTTTGAAGATAGTGAACAGATCTCAAAATGATTAATGCCACTTGTTTTAGTTCTTCTTCATTAGTGAATCTGGACATATTGTGTTTCATTACACTAAACTATTTAAAGATTTATAATTTTTGTAATACTTTAGCAAAATGAAGCAGAGATAGCACCGACTCACTTTTCTGCTGGTAAGATTGCACTGCGGGCACC
>PCYG01000039.1:11823-19028 GCA_002763025.1 Candidatus Woesearchaeota archaeon CG10_big_fil_rev_8_21_14_0_10_32_24
AACGTTCATAAATTGGTGCTTTCTCTGCTTCAGAACACTAAAGTATTACTAATTTTTGAAAAATAGGTTAACATATCCAAACCTTTATAAATATAAAACACTTTTCTAGCACATAAAAGATGGTGAACAAAAGAGGGATTTTTAGTAGTACTATTAGCAAATCTATTTCTAAGAAAGGGCAAATCACTGTTTTTATCATTATTGGAATTGTATTAGTCTTTGTGACAGCTGGAATAATTTTCATTACACAGTCAGCTACAGAAGCTGGATTAACGGTGTCAGGTGATCCTGTCATTCAAGATGATCCTCAAGAATTTCGTCCATTACAACAATTTGTAGAGGGTTGTGTTCAAGATACAGCTAAAAAAGGTTTAATCACCATTGGTGAACAAGGCGGATATATTTCTCCCGAAGGAAAATATTCAGCATCAGAACCAACGGAATCTGATGGACTTAATTTAGAACCTTTAAAAGTTCCTTATTGGCATTACAATTCAAAACCTTCTTCGGCACCAAGTGTCGTATTTGCATCACATCAACCAGAGTTATATGCAAAAGATGATCCTGATTTTAGTATTGAAGTTCAATTAGCAGATTACATGGAAGCAAATTTAGATTTTTGTTATTCAGAATTTAATTCATTCAAATCGCAAGGGTTCTTAGTTGAACCAGATACAATTAATGATGTCACTGTGAAAATAGCAACCGACACAGTTAATTTCTGGGTTAAACAAGATATAAGTGCTGAAAAAGGTGGTGCTCGTCACGAAATGAATCAATTTTTTGTAAAAATTCCATTACGTTTGAAACACTTTTATGAAGTTTCAGCTGATTTAGCAGAAAAAGAACAGAAACAACATTTTTTAGAAAATATTGGATTAAATAATTTAGAAACTTATGCACAACCTGACATTTCTAAATTACCTCCTACAAATACCTTAACATTTGCAGCAGTAAGTACAAATTCTTGGAGCACACCATTAGTGAAAGAAGATCTCAAAAATATGTTAACCTCAAATGTGCCTTTAATTAGATATCAAAGTAGTGCAGATTTTTTCAGATTTGAATTTCCAGAATCTGAGAATCAGAAAGTAATTCAGAAGTCTTATGATAATATGATTCTTCCTATTACATTAGGGCAAGGTGTGGATGTTTCTTTTGATTACTATGGCTGGGAACCTTACGTGGATATTAATGAAGGGGAAAAAACAATTAAACCTGAAAATAATATTATTAAAAGTCCGTTACCTGTGATTCCATTTAATTTTAATTTTCAAAGATATTATAATACTTATGATTTATCTTATCCTGTTCTTGTTTCTGTGAGAGATCCTACTGCATTTGGTGGGGAAGGATATACTTTTAATTTTGCATTAGAATCAAATATTGTTAATAATAGACCTGCTGAAGCAGATTACATTCAACCTCCTGTAGTTCAAAGTTTAAGTTCATCTATGGTTTGTGATGATAATAAAAGAGATACACAATTAATCAGGACAGTTGTTATAGATAGTTTTACAAAAGAACCATTAGATTTAGTAAAGATTGGATTTGATGTGCCTAATCAAGATTATTGTGAAATTGGTGAAACAAATACACAAGGTACTTTAGATGCAAAATATCCTGCAGTGTATGGTGGAAATGTAGAATTAATAAAAACTAATTATTTGTCTGCAATCATGCCAACGAACACTTACGACTTTAAAGAACAACAAGGAATGATAGGATATGCAGTTTCTGGATTAAATCAACCTGTTGTTGAATTACATCAATTATATGATGTCAATTTCCGTGTGCAAAAGAAAACATTTGAGAAATGTATCAAATGGCATAAAGAAGCCGAATTATCCTCTAAAAATTTATTTGAACCCTCTATTTATACTGCGGTGGGTGGTGGTATCTTAGAAGGATTTGCACTTGAAAATTTAGAAAATGCAGTTGATAATAATGGTGAATTATGTTTCTCACAAGGGTTATTTGAAAATGAAGGTCCAGAAATGTTTTCATATAATCCAGAAATGTTAGATGCAAAACATTATTGGAAATTTATTGATCAATCAAAAAATTTAGATGAAAACGAACAGGCTACTATTATTTTACGCCGGGTTGGAGATTTAAATCAAAATGTGGTTAATGATGAATTTACAACTGTTGTCGATGTTACGGGTAATACAATCACACATGGAAAAATTGTGCCGGGAATTTATGCAGTTACTGGATACTTAACATCTTCCAATGAAATTGTAATCCCAACAGAAGAACGTTGTTCCTCAGGAGCATTAAATGCAATTGCATGTTTAGATCTTGATGGGTGTTGTGTTACATTTCCTGAATCTCGGATGGAAAGTTTTGTAGAAGGTAGAATTGAATGGTCAACACCTGAAACCTACATTACCATCACACCAGAACAATTATATACATCACAAGAAATTATTATGACCTTACCTGCTTTAAATTTATATGCAGTTCCTCTTGTTCCGAACTTACGGGTTGTAGAAGATTTACAGCAGGTAGAAAAAATCGCAGAAATTTCTAATACACAGGATATTAGAAAAGCATTAGATATTACATTTAAATAATTTATTAGTTAATAGAATACAATATAATAATGAGTAAATAATAAAATACAATATAATAATAAGTAAATAATAATAATGAATAAATAATCATGAGTAAATAATAATAATAAGTAAATAGTAATAATAAGTAAATAGTAATAATGAATAAAGTAATAATGAGTAAACAAAAACAATAAAGAGTAAATAATAATGAGTAAACAAAAAAAAGGTGTGTCTGTACTGATGATTTTCTTAATCTTAATTTTACCTATTTATTCTGCGCAAGTTCTTGCACTGAACATTCAAATTAATACAAATACAGGACAAGCTGGTATCGATGGATTTATTGATGCGAAAGGTGACATCTGGACTGTGCAAGCATTAATTACAAGTCCTCCAACAGATGTCCAACCTCAAGATATAAAATTAAAAATTGGTACAAATTCAGCACCCTTTAACTCATGTGGTGACGATGCATTAGGAAAATTATGTAAATATGAAAGTCCTTTATCCGGTGGTGTGAAAGAAGGATCACATCCATTCCAAGTAGTCTATCAACCAGCAGGTGGACAAGAGCTTGCATCAGATTCTAGTATTATTACTGCTGATGGTTCTGGCCCAATCATTTCTACATTTAATGCAATCCAACAAGAAGGTGTTGTATTAGTTTCATTTACAGCAACAGAAGATGCTACAGGCTCAGGTCTTAAAAAAGTTGAAATTCTGAATGCAAAATCAAGTGAAGTATTATTTACAAAAGAAATTCCTGCAAATACAAAGACCTATACCTATAGTCCTGAAGATGGACAAATCGTATTAAAAGGTGAAGGCCAACAATATGTGAAGGTGCGTGCTGTAGATAATCTAGGACATGTATCTGTATCAAATGTAGTTTCTTTCCCTGGTGATTTTGTGAAACCAGAAATTATTGCAGATTCACTTGAATTAGTTGATTTAGGAAAATTCATTGGTCAGTTTGAATCTACAACTGATCTTTTAGTAAGTGTTAAAGAAAAAACTATGCCAAAAGTTGAGGCAACATCATCAGAAGCTAAAATCACGGATCCTGCAGAATGTGAAGATGATTTAGTTGTTGTAGATTTATGGCATTGTACATTCAAAGATGTTAACGTATTTTCAGAAACAGATACAGTGTCATTATTAGTAACGGCAACCGATGCAGCTGGGAATAAAGATGTGCAAACATTAACAAAGACCTTAAGTAAAGATGCAACAGGACCAACTGTAATTTCATTAGGAACAGCACACACATTTAATGGTAAAAGTTTTATTAAATCTGGTGAAAATAAATTAATTCTTGTTGCAACAGATGTAGGATCCGGTGTGGATGAAAAATCTATCCGTGCGAACATCCAAGGTTTGGGTGGAGATTTAAGTTCCTCTCCTGATACATGTATTCAAGAAGGAAAAAATACAATTTGTGTGTGGGACCAAACAAAAACATTTAGTTCTGATGAGATTATTCGCGTAGGATTATCACAGTTTAAAGATATTGCAGGAAATGAAGGCGTATTAAAAGAAGTAGAATTATTCTCAGACATCTCAGAACCTAAAGTTGAAAGTATAGAAATTTATGGTGATGACAAAACATTTTTCCAAAGTAATGATCCTTTAAAAATTAAAATGAAGATTGCAGAAGAAAATGGTCTGCAAGTTCTGGTGAATTTAAATGATGTTGTCATGGATGCAGAAAATCTTTACCCTGCAACTGAAGTGTCAGAAGCAGGATGGAAAATATTTACAGAAGAAGCATGTACACGTCAAGAAGGTGAGAGTGTATGGGCCTGTGAATTTGTGACGGCTCCCATCAAATCTGGTCCAGATATATTTACCTTAGAAGTAGAAGCACGCGACACTGCCGGCAATGTTGCAGAAGTATGGAATGGAAAACCCAAAAATGTTGAATCTGGTAATCAAGGAAATTATAAAATTAGATTACTTGGATTAGATAGTGAAGCAAATCCGAATTATTGGGAAAAATTGTCTGCCGTTCCTCTTGTAAAATTCATAGATTTAGATACAACTAAATTAACTTATACGCGTATTCCATTTACAGTTCAATTCAAAAGTAAACAAGCAAAAATGTTAGCATTAGATGTTGTAGGTTGTACAGCTAAAGATGCAACTGTAACGAAACCAGGAAACCACACAGAAACTTCTCCTACATTTCCTGAAATCAGTCGTGTATTAGTGTCAGGAAAAAATTTTCCCGGTGGAGATATCTCACCTACACCTACACAATTGATTATGGAATTTAAACCATTTGAAGAGCGTGAAATGTTTAACATTGGTGATGAAAAAGAATTCACAAAAGCAGAAGTTGTGTATACCTGTCAATTTAGATTATTTTCACAAGTAGGAAATTCCGCATTGAAAGCTGCAGAAATTCAAGATATTGATGTAAAGGTACCATTTGCATTTTCTAAGTTAGGTGCAGTAGATGAAAACATAGATGGAAAAATAAACGATCTCAAGGATGACATTTGGTTTAAAATCCCCGATAGATTAGCAGCAGTAAATGATGTGATGAAATTAGTGAGATATGCTAGTCCAGTTATTTCTATAATGCATGCACTTAATGTATGGTACAATTTACTTAATGGAAGTTTTGATAATGTTCGTGCTGATCTTCCTGTATATGGTCCTCTAATCGCAACTGCTGAATGTGCTGCACTTCATGTGCCTAAAAAATCTGCATGGAAGATTGTGGAATATTTCCAAGTTCCATTACAAGTTCTTTCATGTAATCCTGGACCTGCACCAACAACATGGTATGGGAAGTATCAAAAATCAGTATTAAATGTTTTTAATGCATATAAGAGTCTTGGCATGAAACAAGATACAAGTTTATATGATAATATTTATTTATCAACCGCAGGATTATGTATTCCTGGCGTCATTCATAATTTAGAAAAATGGCGACAAATACAATGTATCCAAATTGATTGTTTACAAAATGTGGTTCCTTCAGGAGCTGCAACAGTATCAAGTTGTGAAAAAATAAATGATATCTTGACATGTAAATATGTTACAGGTGAATTAGTGGGTATGTTTATTCCAATGACAGGATTAACAAAAGCTGTTAAAGATATGATTAAATCTGCATTAACTAATCCAGTTGGATTAGTAAGAGCGGCTTTGGTTCAAGGATGTTCACTTAGTTGCCCTGTATCAGGTTCAAGTGCAGCATTCTGTGATTACGCAGGAATTGTTGTGATGGCAGTTGATACAATAGAAAATGTCTTTGGATTAGTCCAATCATATCCCTCAATTAGTCAAGATTATTGTTCAAAAGTCGGAGAAACAGGAACAAGTTTCCTTAGTTGAAAATGAAAGATAATCTAAAAAATTTGCTAGGACAAGGTGAAGGGTTTAACCTAGAATTTAAAGAAAGTTTTGATTCAAACTTAGGAAAAGAAATTTGTGCATTTGCAAATGCAAATGGCGGAATTATCTTGCTTGGTGTTTCTGATTTAGGTGTTATCAAGGGTGTTAACATCACAAATAAATTAAAATCGCAAGTTACCGATATCGTAAGAAACTTTGATCCTAAATTTCAAATTGATTTCGTAGAGCAAGAAAATGTCCTTATTATTAAAGTTTCAGAAGGGATTAATAAACCTTATTCAATTGGTGGAAAATTCTATTTGAGGAATGGTCCTAATTCTCAACAGCTTGGGAGAGATGAAATAAGAACCTTTTTCCAAAAAGAAGGATTAATTTTATGGGATGAAAAGGAAAATATAAAATTTGATTTAGATAAAGACTTTAATAAGGTTGCATTTGATGATTTTGTTCAGAAATCTAATATAAGTAAAGTATTGAATAAAAAACAAATTCTACAAAATTTATTTTTATTAGAAAATAATCATCTGAAAAATGCAGGTGTATTATTATTTGCAAAAGACACACAAAAAATATTTCATAAAGCAATGATTACTTGTGTTCTATATGAAGGAATAGATAAAGTTAATATCATTGATAAAAAAGATTTTACGGGAGATTTACATTCAAATTATCAAGATGTATTAAATTATCTTAAATCAAAATTAAATACAAGAATAATCATCACAGGTGGCCCTCATAAAACAAAATTGGAACTTCCAGAAGAAGCGTTACGAGAAGCATTAGTTAATGCCATTGGACATCGTGATTATCATGCATTGGGAGCCAAGATTCTTGTTGAAATTTCTTTTGATAGAGTTGAAATCACAAATCCAGGTGGTTTAGTAAAATCATTAAAAATAAAAGACTTTGGGAAAAAAAGTATGAGTCGTAATAACTTACTTTTTGGTTTATTACAACGTATGAAATTAGTTGAAAATGTTGGTTCAGGTATTAAGCGCATGAGACAATTAATGAAAAAAGAAGGGCTAGAAGAACCTTTATTTGACATTAATGAAAATTGGTTTGTAGTTTCATTTAAGAGATTGCCTTTAGAAAAAGGAACAAATGGGTTGGTAGATGGGTTGGTAGATGGGTTGGTAGAAAGCCAAAAAAAGATTTTAAAACTCATGAAGAAAAGTCCACAAATTTCTAAAGAAGAGATGGCCCGTAAGATTGGTATTAGTACAACCGCTCTTGATAAAAATATAAATACATTAAAGAAGAAAGGATTACTTACAA